>CAZHFQ010000007.1:0-30935 GCA_964531915.1 uncultured Saccharimonas sp. (SeqCode)
TCGGGATTTTCTCAAAAAGATTGGTTCGAACTTCCGCATTGCCGACCGCACTTTGTTTTTGGATTTCAAAAATGCCTTCAAAATTGCGGAAAAATACCATGCCGAGGCGCTTTGCGCCGAGGCTGTTTCTTACGATTTCACAAAAAGTGAAAATTGGCGGAGGAGGGGAGATTCGAACTCCCGCTCCAGGTCTCCCCAGACTAACGATTTAGCAAACCGTCCCCTTCAGCCACTTGGGTACTCCTCCATATTGGTGGGTCGCATTATCCACGTAACCCCTGTATAAATCGCAAAATAGGGACTGTCACCGTCATATAATTTGCGTTTCACGCAGCAGCCACCTGGGTACTCCTCTGTAAAGGTCTTGCTCATTATAGCATAACAAGAGGCCGACAAAACAGATTTATCTCTTTGAAACTTACTATCAATGTCACAAAAACGATTCACTTCACTAAACGTTGTAAAAAGCTCATCACCCTAAGGTGTCAAAAAGGACGGACCTTTTTACCCTTTTATCCAAATATACTATCTATTACTTGTCTGGCGGTAGTTATGCCATTCTCCCTATCTTGTTTTAGGCGGTAGCCATTTGTGCCGGTGAATAGTGGTCCATTCTCAACATCGCCCGTTCGAACATTGTGTAGGCCTCGAAGAATACAATAACTTGCTATCTTTATCTCTTTGTGCGCCTTACACTGCCAGCTGCTCTAACCGATTCTCTGTGTGCGCATACTCGGAGGCAGTCAACACATGTGCCTAAATTTATATCTTCACCAGCATCTACTCTATTTTTAAATTCATTTTTTCTAACAAGCCCAGGCATACCAACAGGACTCTTAATAATCACGATGTTGCCATCCCCACTCGCATGGCGATCCTTGAACTCCTGTGAAGCATTAGTCTCTTCGACAGGCAAAAAGCGTGTGGACATTTGAACGAGTTTTGCTCCAATTTTTGGGCTTAACATTCTATTAACGTCATCTCTATCCCAAATGCCGCCAGCGGCGATTACGGGGATATCGTATCCGTGACTGTCTAAATACTCGACCAGTTGGGGGATTACAGTTTCCAGACTATACGCTTTTTTCCCGATATCATCTACATTGGTTACACCAAGGTGACCACCTGCGTCATTAGGGGTTTCCACGATAAAGGCTGTTGGGACTGCTGGGGGTTTAAGATTAGCCCACTTTCTTAAAATTAGTGTAGCTGCCCTCAAGCTCGAAACTATAGGGAACAATTCTGGCGTATTTTGTTTGGGTACTCGATATTTTTCAACGAGACTAGGTGTTATGAGAGCCAGACCAGCGCCTGTTGCAATAAATCTGGCACCGCTTTCTACGGCAGTTTTTACTGACTCCTCGTAATCATTCGTAGCAACCATTAAATTTACACCAACGTTACCACCGTTGCTAATTTCCAGCGCTTTTAGGATTTCTTGTCTTAGGTTGGCTTGATTAGCTTTGGAATATTCAGTAGGAGTTCTTATGTCCTCGCCCATCCCCCAGCCGACACCACCAACAGTGCCAAGACCGCCAGCATTGGCCACTTCCCCTGCAAGTTTTGCCCCCGTCAAACCAACGGACATCCCGCCTAAAACAAGGGGGATTTTAACTTCGAGGTCTCCAATCTCTTGTGATGGTAATTTTTCATTCATTAATTATGAATATTATATCATAAATTCACCAATTATCTAATTCTTCACCTACCAAAAAACCAAAAAAAGGACGGACCTTTTTGACACCTTAGTGTGATGACAATAACACAACAATGTAAGGTAGAGAAAAGGTCCGTCCTTTTTCAGACCTTTTTCGGACTTACTTTTCGTCAAGTTCAAGTTTGAGTTCTTCTATAAATTTATACAAAAATGTTGTCTGACGTTTGGAGATTTGTTTGACGGTTAGACATGATCCTATGTTATTATATAAAATAAATACAAGAGGTGGCTGCGATTTGATCGTGGCCTGCGTTGTATTAGCACATTGAAGATGGAAGGGGGAGCAATGTCCAACCAAGACAATGAGAAAGACCGCCAACCAGTCTGGCGACCCTTGGGGTCTGTCCGCCGCAGAATCGCTCGCAAGCCACATGTTTGCGTGGAGTGCGGTGAAAAAATCCTGCCAGGCGAAGAGTACATTAGGGAGGTTGGCATCTGGGATGGTCATGGCTTCGTCGGCAGCAATCGTCTCGAAGAGATCAATCAGCATGTCGAGTGCCCCGACCTCGACGCATTGCGAGGACTCAACGAAGACGAAGAGAGTGGCCGCATCCAAAGTGAAGCCATGCTGGACATGACTGACACAATCATGGGTGCCTGAGCGACACACGTCTAACACATCTTTAATTCACCCGCACTTCGGAGAACCCGCAATCCTCGGTTCTACCGAGGGGCGGGTTTTCCCTAGTTATAACATTTTTAAAAAGGCTGTAGCAAATAACGTTGTACAAAACTCATCATCCCTAGGTGTGAAAAAGGACTGACCTTTTTAATTACCATTAACAAAATAGCGACCACAAGAGTCGTTATTTTATTCTTGGCGGTCACACTGAGACAACGTTGGAATGACGAAGCCTGGCAGAGCGTCAGAGCGGTTGTTCATCTAGATAAGTCAGATTGACGAGTTCTGCCAATCGCTCGGTTTCTCGATAATACCAGCGCTTTTCTCTATGATGACGCTAGCTTCAGTATACACGAACCTATTTGCTTCGGTTATGCATATCGCTTATACTTCTAAATATGAAACAACATATCCGTTGGCGTCGTTTGATGTCGTCTCACGACCACATGTCGGCGGATTGTTCTCGGTCTTCTTACCCAGCCAGATCGCCCCGTGGCTTCACCATCGTCGAACTGCTAGTCGTCATCGTAGTCATCGCTATTCTGGCCGCCATTACCATCGTGGCCTATACCGGCATCTCTCAAAGAGCCGTCGCTAGCTCGCTCCAATCCGACCTGACCAATGCCTCGACCAGTCTGAAGATGTTTCAGGTCGATAATGGCAACTTCCCCTCTACTATTTCAACAAACTGCTCGGCTAGTCCTGACACCTCTACCAACAAGTGTCTGAAGTTCAGTTCTGGCAATAACTACATTGGCTACTCTGCCAACAACCAATCTAGTCCCAAGACCTTCCTGCTTATTGCCAGCAATAGCGCTACCACCAGTTCATCCAGTCAGATCTACAAAGTCACGGACAGCACAGCTCCGACTCAACTGGCAAATACTATGCAACCTAGTGTGACACCAGGTGCTGTCTTAGAGTTACATGCTGCTAAGGCCAATGGAGGGACTGGGCCTGGCATCAATAGCCCGCTGACTACTACCTGGATCGATACAAGTGGCAATGGGAATAATGGAACTTTAACTAACTTCAGTGGGACTCCGTGGAGTGCAGACCGGTTGACGTTCGATGGAGTGGATGACCTCGTTGGAGCGACGTCCCCTGGCCTTGGATCAGACTTTGCTGTCGAGATGTGGACCGAAGGGCTTATTCCTCAGTCGTCGTGGTGCTAGCTCGTGCAAAAGGGGGCAACCGACGCGCAGGCGTATCTCGGCCTTGTTGTTGCGATTGCTGGATCAAAGCCGCGCGTCTCGTTTGGTGCGTGGTTCACAGATGTGACGTCCAACGACTACACGATAGCGGATGTTGCAACTCAGCATCATTTCGTTTTCAAGCGAACTGGTGGCTACTTCTACACCTACGTTGATGGAGTACAGCGAGGATCCACCATCGCTAGTTCCTATGATGCGTCTGGTCTAACTGGGCGCTGGAATATTGGAGGCGGCCCAACAACGGTGACTAATCTGAACGGAGCCGTCAAGGTGTTCCGGTACTACCCCTTCGCCCTCTCCGCCGCTCAAGTCACCGCCAACTACGCCGCCGGCCCGATTTGGTAGCAGGCTTGAGGGTTTGTCCAACCGCCCGTCCTGTCGTGTGCCTGAGTAGTACTCAGGAATCGCCGGACAAAGCCCTGTTTTTCTCGACTAAGGGATAAGACTGTCTGACTGTCGTCAGAGTCCTTTCCCATCCGGGCGGCGGGGGGGTGAACCTTAGAATCACCTCAGAACAGAGGAGTCGTAGCTCAAACTACAACAGCCTTCATCTGGTCACACTGGGGCCGTCTTGACCGCCGTTAGCCTATGTCGGGTCGCTCCGGTGGTGGCACGGCCAAGAGGCGAAACGGACTCGACTCTTCTGGACTTCAGAGCTAATGTCGGAGCCATGAAGACCGAAATGAGCCCACCGGTGGCATCTACCCGTACTTCTTCTGTCTCGGCCGCCATACCGGCCGAACCAACTGCGACTTGCCATACGTACCGGTTGAGCTGGCTGAGAAAGCGGTCGAAGGTTTGTGGGCGAAACAGCAGTTTAAGCCCGAGACGGTCGAGCAGATCCGTGGGGCCTGCCGAGAGGAGTTCGAGGACATGCAGCGCCGAGATACTGTGCTGCTCAAAGCGCAGCGAGCCAGGCTGGCCAAGTTGCGCCGGCAGAAGGACAAGCTGCTCGACGCCTACCTGGATGATGCCGTTTCGAAAGAGGACATGAAGCAGCGTCAGGCCAGGCTCATGGTCGAAATGGCCGATGCCGAGCGCCTGATCACCGCATCACAGACAGACGCCAAGATCCTACGTGAGCGGCTTGAAGTGATTCTGGCTCTGTTCGGTAACTCCAAGCAGCTCTACGGTTCGTCACCGGACAAGGCCCGCCAAGCTCTGAACCAGCTCGTCTACAAGCGCATCGCGATTGACCTGACAGACGAGCCTGACGGCCACAGAGGCCGACACTGCGCCACAACAGGCGAAATGAGCCCGCCGCCCCTGTCGCCTCAGTGGCAGCAACTGGCCCAAAGTGGTGAAACGAGGGCACAGGCGGGCAGACAAGGCCTCAAGTCGGGAGATAAGAAAAGAACCCAGGATCTCGTTTCTCAGACCATGGGTTCCAACGTGAATCAATTGGCGGAGGAGGGGAGATTCGAACTCCCGAAGCCTCTCGACTTGGTGGTTTTCAAGACCACTGGAATAAACCACTATCCGACTCCTCCAAACCTAGCGAACCTACTCACGTGTTTGGGGTTTCCGCTACCGATTATTTTAAAGTATTCTTGTATATCTGTAAAACGTTCAATTGTAACTGCCCTGTTGCCACGTATATTTGCATGTATACCAAGACCAATTAATATGGTATGCATATCTCTTATTTTAGTATCTGTCTGGCGATTATTGCCACCCAAACGTGCTTTGCCCCAGCGTTAATCAAGGCCGATGCCCCGTACCTGAGGGTCGCCCCCGTAGTCATAACATCATCAATTAATAAATATGGGGTGTCTGCATTTATTACATTTTTTACAGAAAATGCATATTTTGCCTGAGTATTACGTTTTTCAGCTGTCGCATGGCGCTGTTTGGTCTTGGTTTGGCGACTGATAATTTGTTTGCATTTTAAACCCCGAGCTCGCGCAATGTATTTTGCAATTAATAACATATGGTCATAACCGCGTTCGCGAATACGATTGGGAGTAGTAGGAACAGGAACAATCACAGTATTTGCAGGTAATTCAGGCAAAACCTCCAGCAGTAAATCGCCTAGCGGTTCGTAGGCAGCTTTTGCCCTTTCAAATTTATATAAACCCACTAATCTTTGCAAAACTCCATCTCTTTCTCCAACCACCCAAGCTTTTTCGTAGGGGACATTGCAATTCGTGCATAGCCAACCACTTCCAGTCGGCCTGCCACAGACAATACAAACCATTTTTAACTCCGAAGTGATGTTATATTTACAATTACCACATAATAAAGTACCGACTTCATCACATCCACAACAGTGGTGTGGAGCTATTATTGATAGGATGTCGTCAATCATTGTGTTTTTTACGTTTAAAGGGCTCCTATAGTTGATTATACTGGATATGTTAGTTATAATGTGAGAGACTATTTGTCAATAGAGCCTAGAGAAAGTGGAGGATATCATGGCCCGTAAGCAAAACGACGATTTATTAATAGAAGACGAGCTGACTGCAGCTTTTCTTAACGACGACACGCTATCAACAAATGATGCGGATACACCAGCTGCACCAGCTGACGATAACAGTTGGGACGAATCCGAAGAGGAATTCCCAGGTCAACTAGCAGTAGACGTGTATGAAACCGAAGAGAAATTGGTTGTTAAGGCCAGGACAGCTGGCGTCAACAAGGAAGAGCTTGATGTCAGCATCAGCGACGGCATTCTAACAATCAGCGGCACACTAAATAGTGGTGATGACACTGATGCGATTAATTGGCACATCCAAGAATGTTATTGGGGTGAATTCAGCCGTACACTAGCACTACCAGTTAGCGTCAAAGAAGACGAGGTAGAGGCGGTTCTAAAAGATGGCGTATTGACAATTAAATTCAATAAAATCCGACAAGAAGCAGCCAAAAAGATTCAAATTCAATAGTAAAATAAATACATTGAAACTAAATACGATCCCTCACCAGGGTCGTATTTTTTAACTACTTGATATTAGTTATAACGAAATTCACAATTGCATACGACATTACCGCAACAATAATACCGACGACGGAGTATATTATGGTGTTTTTAGCAGCAGTAACAGATTTTTCATCACCACCGGAAATTGTATAGCGAACCCCACCATAAATTAACATCAAAACACTAACTGCGCCGATAATATAAAGGGCGGCATTAGCGATAGTTTTAAATATCGGATCTGGGTCGGATTCTTTTTCTTTCTTGAAAAGATCTTTTGGTGTTCCAGTCCCTTTAGCTGCGTCTGCCCCGCTATTAAGATTCAAGGCAGGGTCTGCAAATGCGGCAGGGGGTGAAAGTAAATTTATCCCTATCATAAATAGAGGGATAACTAAGACTCCGGCAATTATAGTTTTTACTGATTTTATTTTCATTTTATAATTTCCTTTTTTTCCTTTTTGATAATTTTATTTAATCATTATTTGTTGGTATTTATGGCGCAAGGGCAGTAAGCACAAAGTTAACTATGGCAAATGCCAATACAGCTACAACAATACCTACAATCGCATATAAAATCGTATTTTTTGCTGCAGTCACGTTTTTTTCATTCCCGCCAGAAGCTGTGTATCGAATACCACCGTAAATCAGCATCAACACACTAACTGCGCCGATAATATAAAGTGCGGCGTTAGTTATCTTAGTAAATGCGCAGTCTGGACCGAACAAACATGTCACGGTCCCTGAATTGGCACATTCAGCGCCATCTGCCACAGTTGTCCCATCCTCACAAACCGCAGCACTCGCGTTTGGTATAATTGGCGTAAATAATGCCCCAAAAACCAGCACCGGGACAAATAGTAACCCTGTGATTATTGCCAAATTTGATCGTTTCATTTTGGTTTACCTTTCGTTAATTCTTATGATTATTTATAACAGATTATTAAAAAATTGTACACAAAATATCCGCCCAGGATTTGGGCGGATAAATTTTCCAAAAAACTAATTAATAAATAATTAAGTAATCAACGCACCCAGCACGAAGTTAACGATTGCAAACGCCAGAAGCGCGACGATAATACCGACAATTGCGTATAAAATAGTATTTTTGGCAGCGGTAACAGCTTTTTCATCACCACCAGAAATTGTGTAACGAATACCTCCATAAATTAACATCAGGACACTGACTGCACCAATAACATACAAGAATGTGTTCGTAATAGTCTTAAAAATACCACCATCGCCAAAAAGCTCACTTGGTTGATCTGTCCCCTGGGCAGACCCAGCCCCGCCTTTTATCCCGCCATCAATTTGTGCTGAAACTGGTTGCGCTACTGGACCAGATAGTAATATGCCTAGCGCCAAAACAGGTGCGGCGATAAGCCCTGCTAGCATAATTTTGATTGATTTATTCTTCATTTTATAATTTCCTTTTCGCAATTTGATGCGAATTAATTCTTACCACTATTTATACCAGATAACCGCTCGCTTGTTAAGAGCTTTACACATTTTACCACTTTTTCTACGCAAACACCCCAATGACAAAATGAACGATTGCATATGCCATTATCGAGATGATTAACCCGACGACAGCGTACAGCAGTGTATCTTTGGCTTTTTTGACCAATGCGGGGTCACCACTGGAAGTAGTATAGTAAATACCTGCAATAATTATTACTATTACCGAAACGGCTGCCAAAACGTACAACATCGTGTTAACAATGGTCTTTACGAGGTCCAGAGCCTTGTCTCCCTTGCTATTACATATAGCAGTATCCGCATTTGAACCCTTACAGGCATCATCAAATGGATCAACCGCACCTGCCAAACTCGGCACAGTAGCCAACCCAAAACTTGTTATAAGACCCAGCGTTAACAATATATATTTGATTCTTTTCATATTTCCTTCCTCCTATAACTTGTCTAAAATAAATTTCGTTAGTATAAAAGCCGAAATAATTATGATAAGACCGACCACCGCAAACAAAATTGCGTTTTTTGCCTTAGCAATCTTGGTTGGATCATATGACCCTGTCATAAATGAAAACCCAGCTAATATAATAACAAGTACGGCAAACGTCCCAGCAATTGCATAGGTCGTATTCAACACGCCCGCCAATACATCTACCGAGCTGGCCTTGGGGATATCAACCTGAGTTTTCCCAGATCCTACGGGTATTTTTTCGGTTACGGCTAATATTTTTAATAGCAGGGTATTCATTTATTTTAATACTCCGTCGACCACAAAATTAACAACACCTATTGCCGCCATCGCCACGACTAACCCAATCAGAGCGTAGGACATTGTCAGGCGCGCTTTAGCCGCGGTCTCGGGTTTCCCCTGGCTGCCTATAAATAAAAACCCACCGTAAAGGAAATAAAAGCCTGTCAAATACCCTACAATAATCAAACCTACTTCCAATACGTTAAGCGCTATGTGCCAAATAAAATTACTTAATCCGTTGGGCGTAGAGTCCGGACTTTTTATGTCACAGTTAGGATATGGTTTTGTTAGACCTCTGTACCATGCAGGGAAGCCTAAAAAATTATCGGTACATTTATCCGCAGCCATTACGGTCTGTGGGGTAGCAACCGCCAGCATGGTACCACCGACAGATGCGACCATTGCTATTGCCATTATCCAATTTTTTATTCTATTCATATCAATCAGCCCCTTTAGCTAAATAATCCACCTGGGATAAGATAATTAATAAACGCATACATTACAGCATATACTACAATACCGAGAACAGTTTCAAATATTACCATTCTGGCTTTTTTGAATTGTTCGGGACTACCAGCTGCAGTTATAAACAAGAACGAACCCCATAGTATCCCTGCAACGGCAGCAATGCCGACACCGACGGTCAAGATATTTATCGCCATAACTAACACTGTCCAGATACCTGATTTTGTAATGTCATTTGGTGCGATGTATTTAACTAAAACTTTAGGATCTTTACACTTACCGTTATCGCCAGGACTTGTATAATTTTTATCCTCATTATCTTTTTTATCCCAACACAAGCCTTCATATTTACAAGTTCCATTAGTTGGCTTGGTCTTGTCATTACAAGAACCCTGACTCTCTTTCTCTTTTCCCCTATCATCACAAGTGATAAGTGACGTGATTACACCGTTACAACAGCTTTGTCCATCTTCTAGTTTTTCCCCGCCACAAGTTGCAGCCGATGCAGCAGGGGCAAACAACAACCCAGCAGACCCAGTTATTAATAACGCCAGTACCAATATTGTTTGTTTTATTTTCATGTCTACTAATAAAATACGATAAAATTAGACTTCGTGCAAGTACTTTAGTCGGTCGAAAGAAAAAAGCTATTGCTTTTTTTAACGTTTTAGTGTATAAATGGTAGTAACAATTAATGTTAGTGTCAATTTATCCATTAAAGGAGAAGACCAATGACAGAAACCCCAAAATCAGACAGCGAAATTTTACCTGACAAAGATCCCAAGGCTGCAAAACCAACAGCTGATGATGAATTTCCCGAAGATAGGGGGCACGAATATCGTGGTTCGTTAGAATCAACGACTAACAAACCAGAGAAAAGAAAAATTGGGCTTAAGACTAAAGTTGGAGTAGGCCTAGCGGCGACTGCACTATTAATTGGCGGTGGAAGCGTTGCCGCTAAAAATGCCATGAATCCTGAACACCCACAAACGACCGGCCCTGCCCCTGCAAACACAAGCCCAAGTGCCGAACCGACCGCTGAAGTATCCCCAACCGAGCTGACTATAGACGAGCAACTTGCTCAACAGGAAAAATTTGAAGCTTATGCCCCAGCCATAGAGCAGTACGCAACCATGGATGTTGCCACATTTGAAGAGCTGCCATTAGACGAGAGATTACCGTATGCACAATACATACTAGATTCGATGGTAATTTTCGAAGGTTATGAAGCGCAATATGGAGAAGGCTCAAAATTCCATGATTATATGCTGGAACCAGTGATAGTATCATCCGACAACACTGGTCAAGAAATTTTAGATAGCCATCTATACGCTATCCAACGTTCATATATGTTGTGTGGCGCAGGAGATGACGACTGGACTGGTACTGATGAGGGCAATAAGGCTCTGAGTTCAGCCTATTCAAGCGTAGGTAAAAATAAACTGGTAACAAATGCCTATCTCGACGCAAAAGAACTTCAACGAGAGCGAGATGAGTCAATCGGTCTATATAATAAATATATAGCTCTTGACGCAAGTGAATTATTGAAGGGGGAAAACAAGGATGGCGAAGAAGTGTTGTATAAGGTATTGAAAGTTAAAAACCAAGACGGCAGAACTTACCACGATTTGTTCGTATATCACGAATTTACCAATTACGACGGCGCTAAAAAAGCAGTCTGGCTGCTTGATTCCCAAACAACAAAAGCTGATAATATCCTTAAGTGGAGCGCTAGTGGCATAAAACAATCTTCACCCTAATACGAGCTTGACTTGCTAGTTTCTTGCATAACCATACCTCTCGTGGTTAAATGTAGTTTATGTGGGGCAAAAACCGAAACGACAAAAATACCACAGTCAAGAGCTTAAAATCCGAAAACTTTCGGCGGGTTATATCGTCCCCCGTAATAATAATGGTTTTCGCACTTTTTTTAATTGCGGCGGGGTTATTCATACAAACCCATGACTCTTTTGCTGCGCCAAAAGCAACCGGCGGTAACCCAGTTGTAGCAGGAAAAAGCTTAACCCCGAGTGAAGCTGCTAGATCTTGGCTGTATTACACCATGCTGTCTCACTGCTTTGATACCTATAAATTAGCCAATGGAGATAATAATGATCGTATCCACGAGGATAATGCGAAGATCGGAGAGTGGCTGACCACTAACCGTCTTGAAAACACGGATGGCGTATCTCTTTTTGATGGTCAGGACTTATCTACAAACTATTATCTCGACGCTATTGGAAGAAGCGGCGATATAAGTTGCGGTGGGGAAAAGTCTACTTGGATTATGGATGCTATCGAGCTATGGGGCTATAAGGATGGGATAGATGCACTATGTGCTTTCGGAGCAGAAAGAGCAAATGGAGACGATGACTGTAGGAACGGAAGTGGTGATTTAAAAGGTAACACTAAAGTGAGGCAGGGGAATGATGACGAATATATCAGGGTTGATACCTTTCAGGCAGCCGTAAAAAAGAAGGTCTACGGAGGACAATCCCCATCGCTTACAGATGCTCAACGATATATTTTCAACCTTAGAACATTCAAACCAACTTGTTTGGGAAACGAAAACCCAACTCCTTATACTGGCAGTGCAACTGATAAATTGTATAAGATCAAGGTCGTTAATAATACCGGTTCGGAGTCCAAGCTAACTAAGTATTACGGCACCATGCTAAGAAAGAGCACTGATATCACTGATATCACTGTATATAATGTTGATTCATTTAGTATCAATCATACCTGCGTAGAGATGGAAAAAATAATCAACGATACTGCCCCTGCCTACCAAGCGTACGTAAAAAGCCTCCCTAATGGGGATACCTATACACCCTCAGATAATGTCAATACTGATACGGATGATAACAACTCCTGCGGTAGTCAGGTTTCCGGACTTGGGTGGATTATTTGCCCGATTCTCAGCAGCCTAACGAAATTAAACGACGGGATGTGGAAGTTGGTATCGGGGTTGCTAACCGTTGACCCAATAACTCAAAATGACAGTGTTTATAAGGCATGGGGGTCAATACGAAGTATCGCAAATGTATTATTTGTAATTTTCTTTTTGATTATTATATTTTCTCAATTAACTGGCGCGGGTATAACGAATTATGGCGTCAAAAAAATGTTGCCAAAAATAATAATAGCCGCGATTTTGGTTAATATCTCATTTATTATTATTCAGCTATCCGTAGATTTAGTAAACATAATAGGATCCAGTTTGTACAGTTTTATTGTTGGGATGGCGCCGGAATACACAGTCAACTGGGGGAGTGCGATGAGCTTACTAGAGGGTGGGGTTGCAGGTCTTGCTGGTGGGATAGCTGTGGTTGCAGCGGCTGATGGCCCAGTCGCCTTGTTCTTTTTGTTACTGGGGTTGGCATTAATTGCCGCGCTTGGTCTCCTAACCGCCGTCCTTACGCTCATTTTCCGACAAGCCGCTATAATAGTATTGGTTTTATTAGCACCGCTAGCTTTTGTGGCGTACCTTCTGCCGAATACGGAACCTTGGTTCAAAAAGTGGCGTGGATTGTTAATGTCGATGCTATTGATGTACCCGATGGCTGCCCTGATATTTGCTGGAGCACAGTTTGCTGCCGCAACTATTATTGGGGACGGCAAAGATTTTTGGAATATTTTAATCGGTCTTACTATGATGGCTTTGCCACTATTTTCATTGCCTTTCATCGCACGACAAGGTGGCTCTATCTTAAAAGGGGTTAATGGTGCATTATCAGGTTTGGCCAAAAGAGCCAGCCCAGCAATTTCAAATTGGAGTAAAAGTCATGCCGATGCGGCGGCGGCGGAATACCGAGCCGATAATGGCCGCGGGGGGGTTCTCGGCAGGTACAGCCCTTCACGAGGCCTAAGCCGAGCCTGGGGAGCTGGACGACTAAATCGCGAGAAAAGGACTGAGGCCGCAAAGTCTGAATTTGAGTCACAAATCAATAATAATCAGGTTCGCGGCATATCTGGTCGCAGAATTGACGGACAAGCAACAAATGTTCGGGCGGCGGCGGCAAAAGAAGCACTTGCAATAGATTCAACCGATACGTCACGTCGATTGATACAACAGAACCCTAACGTAAACGCCAGACACGGAGGAACGAATTTGAACGAGCGTAAATATGATTCCGATAAAGAAAAGCAGATAGCTGAAGATCGTAATACCGAACGACTAGAAAGTGACATGTCCCGAGACCCTTTAAGACACCGATCTGATGCAGCAAAGACTGACGCCAAGTCAGCAACAGATAGAGCCGCTACCCGTATAGAGCCCGGTTTATTGCAAGTACGAGAGAATGCTTCCGCAGCAGAAAGCGGCCTAACAACGGCCCAAAATGTAACGAAAAGGGCAATTGCGAATAATACAGCCCTGGATAACGTAAGGGAAAATCTTGAAGCGTCAACCGTACAGGCTGCCACAGCGACAGATGATGCCGCAACACGCACAGAGCAGACCGCCAGCGTAAGGGCTGCAAAAACAGACGCTGCAGATGCCAAAAACCGACTTGAGGCAGCTCAAAAAGGAACTGAAACAATCATTGCAGATAATACGACATTAGACGCTGGGAGAGAACAGCTCGAAGAAGCAACTATTATGGCAACCTCAGCTACAGATGATGCAGCTGCTCGCATAGAGCCTGACTTACTAGAAGCCAGGGCAGAGGCTCAAACATCAACTGAGGAACTAGAAAATGCCCGCGACACAAACAAGCAGTATATTGAAGAGGCTGCAGCCCGTAGTGTTGAACCGATAATTGACCCGACTACTGGTGCGGTAATTACACCCGCCTTATCCCCTGAGGCAATGAGAATCAATGCTGCTACAAGGGCCAGGCTAAAGACCGCCAAACTTGAAAAGAAGATTGTTACGTCCGCTACTGCAGCTGCAACAAACGAGCAAAATCAGGAAATCGCTGAAATTCTGGCGCCTCCCGATGGAAGCACCAGTGCAGAAGCTCGGAGAGCTGGTGGTATTGGCGGAGATGAAGCTATAAGGCGCGTTCAAGCAAGCGCAACTTCAACTCAGGCTGGCCTCGAAGAAGATAATATCAAAAACGCCATAACCCTATTTGCCGATCAGGGTTACCAAACAGGATCAAACCCCGCCAGACCTGAAGGCGAACTTATGCGAGTAGCAATAGGTGGCACTTTAAGGGATGGAACTGCTGCCACGGACGACCAGATAAAAGCTGCCATGCGGATGGTAGTTAATACTGGTAGTAATAATGCACAGTCTACGATGTTTAACCAATTAGCTGAAATTCCGGTGCCGAGATTACCAGACGGCACCGCAGACAGAAACTCACCAGAGTTTCGCCAGAAACTTAAACTACAACAATCATATAGCTCCGCACTAAAGGCTGGTCAAAGGGCTAAGTTCTTCCGTGGTGGTATATTAGGCAGACTAGATGCTGGTATGATTGACACTGATAATGCAGCCGAGGTTCATATTCCAAACTTTACACCATCTCAGGATATTGCCCTAGAGTGGTTAGCGAAGGGTAAGTTCTCAGGTGAATCTTTCGTCGAATCAGATAACGAAGCTCTACGAATTTGGCAGGAAGTCTTATCTAACCCTGATGCTCTTGCCAGCTTAACCCAAGATCAACGGCAGCATATAAGCACTCAGATCAATGACGCCTTGAACAACCCATTAGTTAACAAGGGTGAGTTAAAAGAAGAACAAAGGGGAACGCTAACATATATTCAAACCCTACTGCCGCCGCCAGCCCCTCCAGTAACCGGAACGTAAAGTCTGTAAACATTTACCTAATTGATTTGTTATACTATAAGCAGTATGGCAGTATATAAAGTACCCCAGGATGTTGAAGCTGACGACAAATTGATTGGTCCATTTAGTTTTCGCCAGTTTATTTATCTGATAATCGTCGCCCTGTCTATTATGATGGCATGGGGTTTAGCTCAATTATTTATACCACTATTAATCATACCTATACCTGTAATGATTTTCTTTGGGGCATTGGCTTTGCCGCTACGCAAAGACCAACCAATGGAAATATATATGGCGGCGATGGTTTCGTTCTTTTTAAAACCACATAGGCGCCTTTGGGATCCTGACGGCATAGAATCATTAATCGAAATAACCGTCCCTAAAATAATCGAGTACAGCCGAACCAAAGACCTAAGTATGAGCGAAGCCGAGCGTCGGTTTAGCTATTTAGCAGAAATTGTTGACACTCAGGGCTGGGCTGTCCGCGGACCTGGTGTCCAGGCACCGAATAGTGCCATGAATAGTGATGTTTATTTTGAAGCCCAGCAATTTCAGGATGCATTTGATGACGAAAGCTCTACCGCACAAGCTCTAAGTGACAGACTTGCCCAAAACGATGCTCGTAGACATCAAAAAGCGGTTAATATAATGACAAAAAAACCAGTTACTTCAGCCAAATCAATTCCACAACCCGTGACCCCTAAGACCGCTCAGCCAGCTCGAGCCGTTGCGACTATCCCAAATCCATCAAGCTATTTCAGCGGAAAACCCATCCAATACAATCCATACCCAGAAATCCAACAAACAGTCATCGAACCGATGGGTCAGAAAAAGTCAACTCCTCAAAAACCAGCGCCAACCACTAGCGAAAAGGTGATGTCAGCTGGTATAATAAACCTCGCAAGTAATACCGATTTATCAATAGAGGCAATTGCACGCGAAGCTAACCGCATTCAGGAAAAACAAAATGCGGATAAAGAGGTATTGGTCAAGCTTCGGTAACCAACAGAAAATAGAGGAGTGGGGATAACAAACATGCCGCCTAACAACCAAACGCCAAACCAAACACCTGCAGCTCCTGCAGGCGGTTCTGTTCCTCAGGTCTCGGGAAGCGGTCAGACAGCTCAGCAAAAACCTAAAAATCCTAATTCGACTCAAAACACCCTTCTTTTATCAGAGGTACGCGATAATATGGTCATCATGGCTGATGGATCGTTTCGAGCCGTTGTCGCCTGTAAATCAATTAACTTTGACCTTATGAGTAGTGGCGAACGCGAAGGTATCGAATATAGTTATCAAAACTTTTTAAATGCCTTAAATCACCCTATCCAGATTTTGGTTAGATCACAGCGTATTGATATCGGACCATATATTGATAGGTTAGTTGAAATACGTCGCAACCAAGATAATATGTTATTAAACGTTTTAATGGACGACTACATCAATTATATTGACGTTTTGTCCCAAGAGGCAAATATTATGGACAAGTCGTTTTTTATCGCTGTCCCATATTACCCGCAAGGTGACGTCTCGAACTTAGTAGAACAAGGAAAAGGTTTTTTTGGAAAGATATTTGCAAGTAACAAAAACGTTATAACCAAGATTGATACCGCAACTTACGAAAAGGCAAAGACCGAAATAAAAAATCGTGTTGACGGTGTTATGGCTGGTTTGTTCCAACTGGGCATTCAAAGCGTACAACTTGGGACAAAAGAGTTAGGTGAATTGTATTATAACTTTTATAACCCAGACACAGCCGTCCGCGAACCATTAGGGGATTTTGACCACGTAACATCGATTTACACTAAAAAGGCACCCGCTGAGACCCAGCCAGCCCAACCGGAGGTATCTCCGTAATGGCAAATAAAAAAACAGATATAAATGCTATTGCCGCCCAACAGCGTGCCCGTGAACAGGTTGAGGTTGAGCAGGCATTCTTAAAAGGTGTAACGACATTACGCGACCTAATTGCCCCAAGTAGCATTGAAATTCATTCGTCACATTTTAGACTTGGGACAAAATACGGACGAACTTTGTACGTATATGGATATCCAAGGCAAATTTACACTGGCTGGCTTAGCTCGCTCATAAATATCGACGAGGTCTTGGATGTCAGTATGTTTATTTACCCAGTCGAGAGCCAAGTTGTTTTAAATAATTTGCGTAAAAAAGTTACTCAGTTGGAAGCCTCAATGTCTATTAACAGCGAAAAAGGCAGAACGCGCGACCCAGGGTTAGAGGCGGCCATTGGTGATGCCGAGGAACTTCGCGACCAATTACAGGTCGGGGCAGAAAGGTTCTTCCGTTTTGGACTTTATATCACGCTTTACGCCGACAGTTTGGATGAACTTGGTTTTGTTCAACACAAAATTGAAACCATTTTCGGCCAGCAGATGGTATTTAGTAAGGTCGCCAGCAGCCAACAAGAACAAGGCTTAAATAGCACTATTCCACAAATGTCTGACCAATTGCAAATTCGCCGTAATATGAATACTGGCGCAATCAGTACAAGCTTTCCATTTACTAGCGCTGATTTAACTCAAGAAAATGGCATTTTGTATGGAATTAATATGCATAATAACGGACTGGTTATCTTTGACAGGTTCAGTATGGAAAATGCCAATATGGTCGTGTTCGCCAAAGCTGGTGCCGGTAAATCATTCACTGTCAAACTTGAGGCATTGCGCAGCATGATGACAGGTTGTGAGGTCATAATAATCGACCCAGAAAATGAATACAGCAAACTGTGTGATGCAGTAGGAGGTAGTTATATCAGGCTAAGTCTCAGTTCTAACACTAGGATAAATCCATTTGATATACCGCGGGTGATTGATACTGACGAAGCCGATAACGCCTTGCGCGCAAACTTGATTACGCTACATGGGCTACTTAAGTTAATGTTGGGAACAACCCAAACAACTGCCGCAGGCGTACCAATGACGAGTTTGATGCCAGCCGAAGAAGCCGATTTAGACCAGGCATTAATTGATACATATGCTCGTGTTGGTATTACCACTGACCCACTGACTCATAATTCACAACCGCCAACCGTCAATGATTTATACGACACATTGCTACACATGGGGGGTAGTGGTCCATCACTCGCCCAACGACTACGAAAATATACAACCGGGACATTTGCAGGCATTTTCAGTCAACAGTCAAACACTGATATAAATAACACGCTGGTTGTGTTTAATATCCGTGATTTAGAAGACGAACTTCGACCCGTGGCCATGTATATAATCCTAAATCATGTTTGGAATATTATCCGCGCCGAGAAAAAAAAGAGACTATTAATTGTTGATGAGGCCTGGAAGCTGATGGAATACGAAGACAGTGCTAGTTTTTTGTTCGGTTTGGCAAAACGTGCCCGAAAATATTATCTGGGGCTTACTACCGTAACGCAGGACGTTGAAGATTTTATGAGCAGTAAAATGGGAAGGGCAATTGTAGCAAATAGCTCGATGTCAATCCTTCTAAAACAATCACCAAGTGCGGTTGATGTTTTGTCAAACGTGTTCAAACTAACCGAAGAAGAGAAAAAACGGTTATCTAATTTTCCAGTTGGTCAAGGCCTGTTTTTTGCTGGGCAAAGCCATGTCCATATTCAAATCGACGCCAGTGAAACCGAGAAACAAATTAGTAATACAAACCCACAAATAGCCGATAAACCCGTTTCTCCAGCCCAAAATAGTGAACCAGCTGTGAGTAGTTATATTAATCCAGGGTCTAGTGTATAAAATTGTGAAATAGGAAAATTATGGCGGAACCTGAAAGAAAATTTGAAGAAATTGAGCCCGATATACGTCCACATTTTGACGTAATTGCAGGTGGAGGCAAGAAAAGTCCCAGAAAATCTAACCTAGAAGCAGTTAAAAAACAAGAATCAAACCCTGGTATTCCAAAAACCAACGAATCTCTGTCCAATCAAGAAGAAAAAGGCTCAAATGTAGTTCAAGGACCTTGGAAAAACAAGGTTTCAGGTGCTGCTAAAAGTACCGTAAAACCAAGTGGACGCCTTGCAATAGCCAAGAAAAAAGGACCACTAACGGCAATTATCCTCACATTGGCTGGCGGAGGGTTGGGTATCACTGCGTTGTTGTCGCCTAGTCTTCTTATCGTACAAGTCAAAGAAATAATGGTCAACAAATTCAACACACAGCTGAGTAGTATGGATATCAGAACTAATAAATTATTAGCCAAAAAAACTCTTAGTGGCGGGTGCGGCTCTGTACTAACGATAGCCTGTAAATATTCAACAATGTCAAAAAAACAGATAGAAAAATTTGAAAAAGCCGGTATCAAAGTTAAATACACTGAAAAAAATCTTTTCGGAAGAGCAAAACCGACCAGCTTTGAGTTTGGTAATGAGAAAATTTTGGCGAAGGATTTTAATAAAACATTAAGGAAAAAACCTGAATTCAGAGTTGCTGTAAAGAAAGCCTATAACCCCAAGTTTGCTGGTTTCGCTGACAGTCTTTGGAACAAGGCCGCGGCAAAGTTGGGGGTTACAAAAACAAAGACCAAAATAACAGGTGATACAGACGCAGAGCGACTGAAAAGTGTTCAGGAACAGACCAAAAATCCACAATCAATGGAGTCGGCGTCGAAAAAAGTAAAAGCGGGTGTAGATGAAGACCCGAAAACCAAAAAGCCATACACACAGGAAGGTGCGGATGCTTTCAATAAGGCAGCACGCGAAGCCGGTGAAGAAATAGACAGCTTTGGAAAAGCAGCAGCCAAGACTGGCTCAAAAGGCATAAAAGTAGCCCCCGAAATTCTTGCTGGAGTAACCACTGCCGCAAATTCATTAAAGGTTACGGGCTGGGTTGATAATGCCTGTGTCGCGTATAACGCTATACGTGCAGTTGGTTTTGCTGCCAAAACAGTTCGCGCCGTGCAGCTGGCGCGATATGCCATGATTTTCCTTAATGTAGCCGATCAAATAAAAGCAGGAGAGGCCAAAACTGAGGACGTAGCGTATTTAGGTAAAATACTCACAACCGAAGTTGCAGCCACCGCAACCACGATGAAATTAGGTTCAGCCACCAGTTCATTTGGCTATAGATACGCTGCATATGGCGATACAAAGGGAATGACCTCGTTATCGTCGCAATTTTTGGCGGGGGGTGGACTAACCGGTGACCTAATTAGAGTAACCTCATTAATCAACCAGGTAACAGGAGGAAACGCCAAAAGAGTTTGCGGTACCTTAAATAATCCTTTTGTTGCAGCTGGCTCATTGGTTGCCGGTATAGGTCTGATGTTAATACCCGGAGTCAATGTTGCTATTGGGGCAAAAAATATAGCCCAAATGGCGGCTGGTGCCGCCCTAATAACAGCAACATTTTTCCTACCAGGACTACTTCAGGATATAGTAGCCGGGGTTCTAGTTGATAAGGACACGGTCGGGGAGGCGGCCGGCGAAGCAATAACATCTGGTTCTTCGGGTATAATGAGTACTGCTGCCAACACTGGAGGAAATGCACCGCTCACTCCACCACAGGCTGTGGCTTACACTAATATGTCTAATGATATTGCCGCCCAGTATGCCGAAGAAGAAAGGCTAACTCACAGCCCGTTCGACGCATCAAACAGTAATACTTTCATAGGTAAGATTGTCGGGCAACTAATTCCTTATGCAGCTAATATGTCGTCACTTTCTGGTACTTTTAGTTCTATTTCCTCGATGGTCACGGGTTCTTTTGCCTCGCTAACTCCAAAAACTGCCTATGCCGCCAGCACTGATGACTACAAGATGTGCCAGGATTATGATTACCGGGATTTGAATCTCGCGACGGATCCTTATTGTAATGTCATGTATGGTATTCCTCCAGATGCCCTGAATGCAGACCCAATAACTGTTGCCAATGCGCTCCAAGGTCAAATAGACCCCGAGTCTGGCGACCCTATTGCTGGCAGCAAATATGCAACCTTTGTTGAAAACTGTATTGATCGTAAACGTCCACTTGGGGATTCGGGTGCCGACTCGACTGAATCGGATGGTAAGGAGTGCTTGTTCGGCAAAAAATTTGAAGGAACCTCCAACGATAATTATTATATCCACTACATAGACCAACGAGTCCAGGCAGGTTTGGATGGCGAGGAGGTAGCATCATCGCAGAGTGTCGATGACACGGACACAAATCCTCCCTCTGGTACTGAACAACCAACCGGTACAGTTAAGTCGGGCAAAGGCTGGACTTTAAAGCCGGGTTATGATTATTCAAATGTTGCGTGTGCTGTTGGTACAAAAGACAATGGCATATATACACATCCTCTACATAAATTCAAAATAAGACTATGTAAGTCTCAGTTTGATGACAGTTTTTCAGCGGCAAAAGGCAGCGGTAGATATGGAGTTGCCTCAATACTGTCCCAAAACGTTGTGAATATGCTAAAAGAAGCGAAAGACGATGGGCTTAATATTCGAGGAACCGGTTTTCGTAGCTATGAAGAGCAACAGAGTTTGTGGGCTCCATGCGCGTCATACGGTTGCAACGGCATGGTGGCGCAACCAGGCAATTCTAACCACGAACGAGGTATAGCGCTTGACGTAAGGGTAAACGGTCAATTGATATGTTATGGTGGTTCCTCCAAGGCTGATTGTGCCGGAGAATCGGGTGAACAGGTGAGAATTTTTAACTGGTTGGTACAACACGGACCTTCGCTTGGTCTATATAAACTGTCAATAGAGGCGTGGCATTTTTCAGCTAACGGGGGATGATATGAAGTATAAGATTTTGATAATCATAGGTATATCCGTTATCGCTCTGGTTGCAATGATGTTGGTGGTTTTCTTCGTTCTGCCAAACCATGAAACTCCATCTAATAATCAAACAAAGAAAAGCACCAGCTATCAAATAGATAAGGGGACCGAGTTGTATGCAAAAATCGTTAAATCAGCCGTTGAAGCATACGCCAACCAGAGTATTTCCGAACCCCTTGCTTCACGCAAAACCCGTTTGAGCAAATATTTTTTGCCTGGTAGTTCAGTATTTACTAAAGACTTAGATATTAGCGCTAATAATTCCGTGACGAGAACAGAAGCGAATGCTAACTCGATTAAATTTTGCACGACATTTGATACATCATACCCGTGCTTTATTGTGACAACAGAACTTACCAGTTATTATGGCGATAGCTCAAATGTAACCGCAAATAGTTATTGGATTACCGTTGATAAAGACTCAAGCGACAGCTACTTGGCTAATGACATAGGTATAGCTGAAGAATAAATATGGGTGATACTATAAAGAAGAATTTCATCAAAACAAAATACCTTTTTTGCTTGGTAATAATACTTTTCTCTGCTTTTTTACCACTTAAAGTGTTCGCTGTTGATTATGGTTTTTATAGCGCCAACGACATCATGTTTTTTGACCAGAATGCATGTGATCCTAGTAGTGAAAATACCAGCGGATCAAGTAGTGGGCCTGTTGTAGCAATCGGGGACTCAATATTGCAAAGTGCACAGGGGGGTAATTTAGAAAAAAGCTTAAAAACCAAAGGTTATTCTGATGTAACGATAGACGCCGTACAAAGCCGTAGTTTAGCCAGCCACGGTGTTGGTACGACAACCGGTATTGAAGCTATAGACGAGAACAAAGATAAAATCACATCTGCTGGTACTGTGTTAATAATACTAGGAACGAATTATGACGGTAGTTTTGAATCCAATCTGAAAAAGGCCGTTAAAAAAATTAAGGGACTGAACAGCGATGTCCGACTATTTTGGGCTAATGTAGGGATAAAAACCCAAACTTCGTACATGAATAAGACAAACAGTATCCTAACAAAACAAAAAGGTTCACTAGGTTATACGATTATAGATTGGCATAAAGAGGTTACAAATAACCCGGGCTATATAGGAGGTGATGACGTACACCCAAGCGCAACTGGTGCAAAAAAACTTGTAGCCTTAATTGCAAATAGCCTAGGAGAGGCTGGCAGTGGAGGCGGTGCTCCAATCAAGGGTAGTGATCAAGAGAAAAATGCCGCAATGGTATGGAATTATCTTACCGGTAAGGGATTGAGTGAAAAACAAGCCGCTGGTTTCTTGGGTAATATGGAAACTGAGTCAGGGATTAGCCCAAAAGCCGTTGAAAGTGGTGGCACTGGGCATGGACTCGTGCAATGGTCGTTTGGTAGGTGGTCTGGTTCATATCCTGGTGGCCTATCGGGCTGGGCTAATAAACAGGGAAAGTCTTGGCAGGATATAAACCTTCAGCTTGATTTTTTGTGGTATGAATTAAATCACGGCTACAAAAGTACGATTTTGGGACCGTTAAAAAAGACTACGAGCGTAGAGGCTGCAGCGGTGTTAATATTATTGAAGTTTGAAATTCCCGCTGAGAAATACCAGACAGGACAATACCGACAACAAAGAATAGACCAAGCAGAAAAATGGTTTAAGAAATTTAGTCGTTATGGATCTGGGACTGGTGTTATTGACGGTACGAATTGCCCTTGCGACCAAGATTTGGATCCAAACTGTAACCCATCTAGCTCTAGTGATGTATCGGCTGTAGTAGAGTGGGCGCTAAAACTAGCTTGGGACAAGAGGGTTGAGGGCATAAGTAATGCAAAACCAATATATAAAGAGTGGTATAAAAAATACTATTCTGGGGCTGATTACTCTGCCTGTAACCAATTTGTAGCAACGGTAATGCGGGCTAGCGGGGCTGATAGTAAATACTCGCTGTCAAATACGAACGAGCAGGAATTTAACTATGTTAAAAAACATCCAGAAAAATATAGTAAAGTTACTGGCATTCAATCAACCAAAAACCTTCAACCGGGTGATATTTTCTTTAAAAACGGGGAGCTTGACTCGGGGGTTGGACACACATTCATCTATGTCGGAAACCAAACAGGTGGTAATATGAGGGAGGCGTCGTATCACAAGCGTCCACC
This sequence comes from uncultured Saccharimonas sp. (SeqCode), assembly GCA_964531915.1. Taxonomy (GTDB): domain Bacteria; phylum Patescibacteriota; class Saccharimonadia; order Saccharimonadales; family Saccharimonadaceae; genus UBA1547. Next base: position 23,813 of record CAZHFQ010000007.1, read on the forward strand.
ATCAGCAAGTAATATTCTTACATGGTATACATCACAAGGCGACACAACAGCCTATAGGTTGAAATAATGAATAAAAAGATATCAATCATCGTAATATCAGTAATAGTTGTTTTATTATTAGTAGTAGGTTTTTTTGTATTAAACAGCTCTACGTCAACAGGGGTAAACATTACTATTGCCCCAGATGACAGCAGAGTTTTTATTGACAGCAAAGCCGCTCATATTGGCATTAACAAGACAACCCCAGGGAAACACACCGTAGAGGTAAAAAGGGGTAATTTTTATTCGTCAACCGTTGATTTCACATCAATAAAAAATGAGGTTGTTGAATTACCAATAGGTCTAACCCCAAGTAATACTGAAGGCGAAAAAGTAAAAAATAAAAATAGTGATAAGTATTTAGAGTTAGATGGTTTAATAAGCAAACAAGTTGAAAATGAAAGTTCAAAAATAGCCAATGAATATCCAATTGTAACCGACCTGCCAAAAGATATTTCGCCAATTTTTCGAATTGATTACGGTATATCAAAAAGATTCCCAGATGACCCAACTAAAATTGCAATATATATAAGTTCTGATAATCCCGCTGACAAAATTGCTGCTATTAAATACATATACATTATGGGTTACGACCCGTCTGATTATGAAATAATATTCGAGGAGTTAAAAAACGATGCAACCAATAACTAATTACTTTTCTAACATAACAAAAAGTAGATTAATCGTAAGGCCGTTAATTATGTTGGTTTTGTTGTTTGGTGTTATTATTGCTGCATTTTTCGCCTGGGACTATTTTTTTAATCAAAAAGTTGTAACCCTCAACCCAACAAATGGTACTACTATTACAATTGGAGTTCGGGCGAATGGTGGTTCGACAATGGGCGAACAAATTGCAAGCACCAATACACTAAAAAAAGTACGCTTGTACCCAGGTATTTACGCTATTAAATTCTCCGGCTCAAGTGACTACCAATATGAACAAACATCAATAACTATAGATAGCTCAACCGAGATAGAAACGCCAGACCTCAACTATACCAATAAAAAACTAATTCAATTATTATCAGACCAAAAGACCAAGATAAATAGCGTGGTATTTGGCGTTTTACCAAATTCTAACTACAAAATAAATACAGAAAATCTTTATAACACTGGTCAATGGTATGGTGCAGTATTAATACCAAACGATTGGTATGACCCTAATATACCATCAAATATAATTCCTAGACCAACCAACATAAACAATACCCAGGATATGTTGAGATTAATAATGAAGAAAGAGAATAATCAGTGGAAAGTTGTCGCAGGACCGTCTGTAATTATATACATAAAAAATTACGCTGGTATACCACAAGATATAATAAGAGCAGTAAATAAATTAGGTTTTAGTTAAAATTAATTAAGGGAAATAATGTTAGAGGTTTTTGAAAAGCCTTTCTTAACCACATCAGCATCCGTAGTCGTGATAATCGTCTGATATGCCCGAAGGTGCTCGGTTATGGCTTTGCGCCGCGAGGCATCCAATTCGCTAAAAACGTCATCTAATAAAATTATTGGTTTTACGTTTGTGATTTGTTCAATGATTGTCATCTCGATAAATTTAATAGCAAGTACAATCGTTCGGACCTCGCCGCGTGAGGCGACGTCTAAGGCTGATACATTATTAAATCTGAATACAACGTCATGGCGATGGGGACCTGTGCTGGTAAAGCCTAGGATTTTATCTTTTTCAATATGGCCATGCAAATCGTTTAAAAGCTTTTGTTTGATATCGCCGATATACGTATTCGAATAATGTACTGACGCAATATTTTGCGACATTGCGATTAAATTGTATTGTTCATCTAAATTACTGTTTATTTGTTCAATAAACGCGATTCTTTTTTCAATAATATAGGTGCCATATTCACTAAGTGCAATATCCCAAACAAATAATTCGTCGCGGGATGAATTTTGTTTTTTCAAAAGATTGTTTCTTTGTTTTAGCGCCCGTTCATATTTATGAATCGCGTTTAAATACAGCGGATCAAGTTGACTTATAAAACGGTCTATAAATTGGCGGCGGCGCGTAGGCGAGCCGTGCAACAGGCGCAGATCATCGGGCTCAAACAAAACAAGTGGCATTTTGTATTTTGTTGGTAACCGATACATTACCTTATCACCAATTGTGATTTTTTTACGATTAGCCACTAAATCTGGATTAAAAGTAATGGTTTGTTTAATAAATGTGTCCAGTTCTATTTCGATGCGCCACCAGGGCGATTCGTAACGCAAAATATCATTATCACCTCCCTTGAAAGACGTTCCTTGCAGCGCAATATATATAGCCTCGAGGATTGAGGTTTTCCCACTACCGTTATTGCCAACTATAAGAGTAACCGTAGGCGACAACTTGACCTCGAATTTTTCGTGGGATCGAATATTTTCGATTGATAGTTTTTTTACCACCGACATATCAAGCGACTAACTCTTTAGGGGCATAATGATATGATAGTAGTTTGTATCTGGTTTGGTTGATTTAAGTACACAAGGTGCAATTTTTCCGCTAAAGTTAAATTCTACCTCGTCACCATCAATAACCGACAAAGCTTCACTTAGATAGCGTGAGTTTAGGGTGATTTGTCCATCGTTTGTAATTTTGGCGCTGGCCTCTGAGTTGTTTTCACCAAACTGTGACGCAATAGAGTGAACAGCAAGTTTATTCTTTTCTTTATCGGCAGTAATTGTTACGCTTCCACCAGATTCGCGCGCAAATAAACCGGCAATTTTCGTTATTCTAATAAAATCGGTTTTATTAATAATCACACTCGTTTCAGATGATTTTGGAACAAGTTGGCGGTAATTTGGAAAGTTCCCATCAATTAGTCGGCTAATAATTTCGGCGTCATTAATCCTAAACCGAACTTGTGTATCATCAAATAATATATCAATTTCGTTTGATTCGTCGGTTATATTTCTTAATACTTCTGATAAGGTTTGGGTTGGAATAATTGCTGAAATCTCACTTTTTGTCTCTACAAGCCTTCGCTCAGATAAACGATATCCATCTGTTGCCGCAAGGTATAGTTGTCCTTCAAATGAATTCCAAAATACACCAGTAAGAATCGGGCGTGTCGTGTCGTTGCTAGTATTAATAATTGTTTGTGAAACAGCATGTTTAAAATCATCAACATTAATACTATATTGTATAGAGGAAGATTCGTTTATAGTTGGAAGTTCAGGAAAATCATCAGCTATAAATCCATTAATTGTCGACGAGTAATTACCGCTTTTTATATGCAAACTTTCATTTACCACCTTAAGTTCAATAGACTCTTTTGGGAGGCTTGAAATAAACTCTGACATTAACCTGGCGGGGATTGTTATAGCACCTTGTTTTGAAACCTTCGCACCAATATATTGGGTTGATGCAATCTCTAGATTTGTAGCTGCGACGAGTAAACGATTTTTATCAGTTCGAAGAAGTATATTACTTAAAATAGGTAGTTGGGTTTTTGTACTAGCAACCCTACTAACTGCTGATAATGCTTTATTTAGGTTTTCTTGTGTGACGGTTAGTTCCATTTTTATTACCTTTCTTTAAATTTCATTTTTAGGTTTATTAATAGGTTGTGTGGAAAATAGGTAAAACTTTTATTCAACAGGTTAAATTTATTAGTCAGGTATGTGTATATTGTTGTGGAGTGAATTGGTAAATGTTGTTTGAAAAAATTGGTTTGTACACATATATTTATACCAACATCTTTTATTAGTTGTATGGTTGTGGATATATAAACACATAATAACCCACTAATATTACGCAGGTTGTTCACATTTTTTACCCACCTACTATTTACAACATACCAACTACTAACTACTAACCTAGGCATATAATTTCTCCCGTATTGAGGCAACTTGTTCACGAATAAGAAAATCTAATTTTATAGACTTTTCAATTTTTTCAATTGAATGTATAGCCGTGGTGTGATCTTTTCGACCAAGTTCATTTGCAATTTTTGGAAAACTAAGGTGTAATTCGCTTCGCAAAAGATACATTGCGATTTGTCTTGGTACGACGATATATTTATCACGTTTAGATCCACAAATCTCATCCAAACCCAAGTGAAAATGTTTTGCGGTACGATCAATAATTTGTTTACTTGACAAGTGTTGTGGTCTAGAATGACGAATATTACCTAAAAGTCCCTCGGCTGTAGAAATATCTGGTTCAATGCCACGCATTTCAGCATAAGCCAGAAGTTGGTTTAATGCGCCCTCAAGTTCCCGAATATTGGTTTTAATGTTTGTTGCTAAATATTCAGTTGTTTCACGATTTAATATAACACCAGACTGTGAAGCTTTAATATTCAAGATCGCGCACCTAGTTTCAAAATCAGGCATTTGGATATCAATTGCCATCCCCATTTCAAAACGACTCCTAAGGCGCTCGGTTAGGGTTGGAATACTTTTGGGTGGTTTATCACTACTAATAATAATCTGCTTGTTATTTTGATGTAGGTGATTGAAGGTGTGGAAAAATTCTTCTTGAGTTTTTTCTTTGCCTGCAATAAACTGCATATCATCAACAATCAAAACGTCAACGTTGCGGTATTTTTCAGAAAAACCTTTCTTTTTAAACCTAACATAATCTAAAAACTCACTTACAAAGGTTGCCGAGCTAATATAAAGAACTCTGGTTTTTGGGTCATTTTTAATAATTTCATTACCCACCGCCTGCATAAGGTGGGTTTTACCCAAGCCCACTCCACCATACAAATAAAGCGGGTTATATTTAGTACCTGGCATTGATGCGACGGCTTGGCTGGCGGTGTATGCTAGGTCGTTACTAGAACCAACTATAAAATTATCGAGTGTATAGCGTGGGTTTAAATTACCAACCGATGTTTTTGGTTTTACATTAGACGAAAGCAGGCTATCGGCCGTCGGGATAGTGTCGTTACTGGATGTTGTTTCACGATTTGAGTGTGAATTTTTTTTGGATGAGTTTATTGTGTATGTAATTTTTTTTGGATTAATCCCGTTTTTAGACAAAACCCCCTTTACCTGTTCATTAAACTTAACTTCAAATTGTTTTTTTGCAAATATATTAGGCACTGAGATAACTACACCAGCGTCATTTTGATCAATAAGTTTGGTGTTTTTAAACCACGTCGTGAATGTCGCATGCGAAACCGAAAGTTCGATTTCTCCAAGCACACTTTGCCACAACGCGTGATGCATATTCATCCCTTTCTAAAACACACTTTATTGTATATAACTATAACGAATGTTAGAGTTTTCCACAACTCAAGCAGTTTAGCGACAATGCACGTTGACTAGGGTGAAGGTTATACACAACTAATAGTCACCTCAGTTAATATGTGGAAAAACATGACATTTTAGGGGACAACTTTATATATCAAACAATCCAATCGAATAAATTTCAAACAACACCTTGATAAAAGAGGTGATTTTGGGTAGACTAGTATAGATATGCCAAAACGAACTTTTCAACCACACACACGCCATAGGGCTAGAACTCATGGTTTTCGAGCGAGAATCTCAACCAAGGCTGGTCGCGCAGTTATAAAACGTCGCCGAATTAAAGGGCGCACTGTTTTAACGGCATAACAAAAACACTGCGCGAAATTGCAGTGTTTTTAAATTACTTATTATTAACTAGATTAACAATTTCGCTCGAAGCTGAGTATAGGTTTTTAGGATGTTTATTGAGCCAACCTATTAATGGGTGATTGGCATTTTTTATTAACATAACTTTTCTTGTTTTGGCTTTTTTGGCCGAGTTATAAATCCCTTCTATTACTCCACTGGGGATGACTTGGTCATTTTCAGCTGCGAATATCAAAATATTACCGGTGTAGTTTTTTACTATTTCCCACGCATCAGTATTTAGCCAGCTATCCTGTTTTCTAATAATTTTTGAAAATTTTTGACCGAACGCGACACCAAAAGCTGTTTTGTCGTATATTGCCGGTGCGATTAATATTAAATTACTAATATCGTATAGTCCAACCAGCCTAATTGCTGCGTAGCCACCCATACTTGAAGCGATAACGGAAAGCGGATCCGACTGTAGATTTTGTGATTTAATAACTGCCATGGCTTGACCAAGTCTACTTTCAAGTGAAGACATACCAATTTGGCCGTTACTTTCACCATGACCTATACAATCAAAGGCGTACGAGGATATATTATTATCTAAAAGAATTTTCCTTATTTTGTCAAAGTCGCTCTTGCTCGCTAGACCGCCCCCATGAATACACAGCACATTTTGGTTAGTGCTGGAACGAATCACATTACCGACTATTTTCATGTCTTTGTAACCTATTGAAAATTTTTGTTTCATACCTATAACCCTTTTGGTTTTGTCAAGAAATCAACCAAAAAACTTGCGGTTTTTCTTACACTATTGTCGTCGATTATGTTTCGGCCTTTTTTGGGGTTAAGCCTTGTAAAATTATGACCTACGCCCGGTATAGTCTCCACGGTAATATCTCCACCATTTTCGGCAAGTCTTTCTGCCATCTTCCTGTAATGCAATTCAATTTTCGGTGGAATTGGTGGGTTATCAACTTCAAAAAATGTGATGAGCGCAGATCCGCCGCTTGTAATATATTTTTCTAATTTCGAGAAGGAGGGTGATTCAGTTATATCCCACGGTTCACGGATAATATCACCAAATTTTTCGCAATATGCGACCGTTTCTGCCTCTGCTGGGTAAGCCCCTGGGGATAACAATACTAGCTTGGCAACCTTTAACCCCCTCGACTGTAAATCTTCAACAGAATCTATCGCCATACATCCAGCAGCACTTGATCCGATCAATGAGACCTCAGATACACCAAGGCACTGAGAGTAGTGCTCCGCAACCTCTGACAAGATACTAGCCCTAGATTTGAACGTGTCGCTTTCCCAATTACCACTCGAGCCACCAGTTGCCGGTTGATTATAAAGTACACTCGAACTTCCGTGATTCAATAAATCCAAGGCAAGCCGTCCATAAAGCTTGTTGACCAAAGGTAAATTTTTTCGTCGCTCTGGGTCTCGGGGGATACCTCCAGACATAGTCAACAAATCTTTCCCAGCACCATTTGCGAGAGCACACCTTATTCGGTAATCGCCA
>CAZHFQ010000008.1:0-30628 GCA_964531915.1 uncultured Saccharimonas sp. (SeqCode)
GCTAGTGGTCATGGTGGCCAATCCGTTAATACAACCGACAGTGCTGTACGTATCACACATATTCCTAGTGGTATGGTTGTTACGAATCAGGATGAAAAATCTCAACTTAAAAATAAAGATAAAGCCCTGAGTGTCCTTCGAAGTCGATTATTGCAACAAAAAATTGATTCCGAGATTGCCGAACAAACCGCAAAGCGTCGAAGCTTGATTGGATCGGGCGATAGAAGCGAGAAAATTCGAACCTATAATTTCCCCCAGGATAGAATAACTGACCATAGAATTAGTTACTCGCGCAGTAACCTGCCTGGTGCCATGAATGGTGATATTGATGATTTAATTGAACATTTACAAAATTATGAACACGAACTTGCCGCTAATAATGCCGACAATTGATGGTTGGTTAAAGGTCGCTACTAGCCAGCTAAGTAAGATCGGCATAGCTAGTTCTAGACTCGATGCTGAAATTTTACTTTCTTTTTCAATGCAAAAAGAACGAACATATTTGCATGCTCATTGTGAAAAAAAGCTTGTTCGTAAAACACTATTTACTGCAAATACACGACTAAAAAGACGGCTAAACCGTGAACCAATGGCATATATTATTGGTTATAAAGAATTCTACGGTCGTCTTTTTTCGGTTACGCCACATACCTTGATTCCCCGCCCAGAGTCCGAATCAATAATAGACATATTATCCGATATACTAAAAACAAAACCATTCAAAACTGAACAAAAAATTAATTTAATTGATATTGGCACTGGCACCGGATGCCTAGGCATAACGGCAAAATTGGAATACCCTAAACTTAATGTAACCCTTTCTGATATCAGTAAGTGCGCCATCAGGATTGCCAAGAAAAACGCTAAGAACCTTTCTGCGAACGTTGATATAATACAAAGTGATTTATTAAAAAACTACCTTATGAGTCCCAGAATTATTATTGCGAATTTACCTTATGTTAATAAAAACTGGAAAAGATCAGCCGAAACAAATTTTGAGCCATCGAAAGCACTATTTGCCAAAGATGGTGGTACTTCAGAAATAAAAAAACTTATTGATGAATCGTCTAAAAAAATACATTCAGGTGGGTATTTAATAATTGAGGCCGACCTATCACAACATGATACGTTAGTAGCATATGCAAAAAAATTATTGTTTTTACATGTAGGTACATTAGATTACGCAATTGCTTTAAAATTAAAGACCAACACTTCGAAAACACGAAAGTGAACCGCATAATATTAGCGGAAGAACAATTAATAGAAAAATGGACAAGAAAATTGTAAAAATTAACGGCAAGACAATATCGTTTCCTCGTATCTTTTGATGATGATAAAATGAGTCGTAAGCACGGCGTGTCAAAAAACCGATACTAAGCAATAATATAGAAACTTGTGGTATTAATAGCCCGGGGGTAAATGGTAATGGATACGCAATCGTTGCGTGATATGCTAACCAGCCGATTTCAGCCACCAAAAGACCCCACACAAGGCTTAGTAACACTGAATGTTTTTCCTCGTCATAACTACTCAGAACATGTCTTGCCGTGGAATAACCCACCAGCCAAGTTAATAATACGACTGGTGCAACTATCCAACCGTACGATAAATTATATATGGCGACAAGACCAACAAAAAGAGCGATACCTGCTTGTAAAACCATATATGATCGCTTGGATTGTGACTTCAAAAATAATAACCAACCAACATCAAGTAATACCAACACGCTTTGAGCTATCAAGATTTGTCCGCTACTTGCATTGGCTGAATTTATGACATATAGAAAAACGACGTAACCAATACTTATAGTAGTACTGACTAGATTCGCTTGAATATTTGCAGACCAAAATCTCGGTCTAACAGCAAAAATTCGCCATTTACCAATAATAACAAGCGTGAATGCAAGCCATAGTGACCCAGTGGTTCGAATTATTATCATCAGTAAAACAGCAAGGCCGACATTTAGTACAACATAAGTGATCTCACTAAGTAGTGAGCGTCGCTTTTTTATAGTCTTTAAAAACTCCATATCAATAGCCAGTATATCACGACACAACCTTACCTTAGTTGGTCACTGCCCCAAAAATAATTACAAATCGAACGGAACTATCTAGTGAGATAGGAGGTTTGCTCTTTTTAATAGTTACACTATATGTACTTGCAAGTTTTGCCGCCGTAGAACTGTTACCACTACCTATTTGATAAATCTCAACATTTTTGTATGTACTTGCAGGAGCATTATCAATACCAACTACGTTGAACCCTTTTTTGGTTAATTCATCAGACTTGGTTTGTCCATACCCGGATTGATTTGTGCCATTTAAAACAACAATTGGAGCGGCTTCGCGGATTACAGGGTTTTTACTAAGTTTCTGTCTTATGAATGCCCGGATTCCAGAATAGTCAAAAATACCAGCCGATGGCATAACAACACTCATTCCACCATAGCCCCCAGTTTTAACAACTGATTTATCGCCGTCTAGTAATGTTAAGGTGTGTACATCACCTGATTTTGTGTCATTTGCGACTTGCATAAGTGTTCGGATTTCTTTGGTTTGTATATTCGTCCGTAGATTATTGCCCAACGTATCAATCAACTTTGACATAGCCCCTAGGTTTGTTAAAATTCCAGTACTCATAGCCTTATTTTTTAGGGCAATTAAAATCTTTTGTTGATTCTTTTCGCGATCAAAATTAGAATTTGCCAATCCATACGTTGGAGCGATGTCACCTCTGGCCATTGACAAATATAAGGCATGCTCTCCATCAAGATGATGGGTTCCGTTATCATATTTAACTAGATAACAGTTGTAATTACAGCGCCAATCAAAATTACGATCCAAAATTCCAGGTGCGCCATCCCCTTCAATCTTGATATCAACACCGCCAACCGCATCAACAGCTTCTTTTAGTACGGTTAGATTGACATGAACACCGTACTGTATATCAAGGTCAAAAATATCACCGATAAATTTTTGAGTTTTCGTTAAGCGATCTTGTTCATCTGTCTTGGATGTCCCGCTATTTGAACAACTAAAATACTCATTGATTTTACCTGCATAACCAGAAACACAAGCCATACCATACTGAACATATAGGTCGCGGGGGACACTAAACATGTATGCATTCTTATTCTTCTGATCAAGACTTAATACCATTATTGAATCTGTTAAGTTCGAGCCTGGGTGACCTGGATCATCCTCGGATGTACCAAGAATTAAAAAATTACTCCGACCATTACTATCTTCTTTTAATGGTTGGCTTTGAAAAAGATCAAAAATACTCCCCTGAAAAATATTTCCACCCGCTTCAATAAATTTATATAACCCATAACCACCAATTGCAAGCATTATTACGGCTAATGTGATAAGTGTCCATTTAATGATGCGCTTCTTTTTGCTAAGAGGCTTTTTTGACATTTTTTTGATACGTCGTCGTTGCTTGCGAGTTAATTTTTTTACAGGTTCTTCATTATTATCGATATCCTTCAGCGATTCATCTATATCAGAACGAGTAATCCCCAGACCAGTTTGGCGTTTCTCTAAATGATCTAGATTTGCCTTAACCCCTTCTTTATGTTTATTTTTCGATATTGCATAAATGCCATCCTTTGTTTTCTTAGGATATACGTTTCCCAGCACATTCTCGGCACTTCTGGGTATAAAACCGTCTATTGATGGTTGTCGTTTTTTCATAAATACTCATACTACTATAGCGAATTTATCTATTTATTCAAAACCCAAAGCATATTCACGCCTATGACTACCGCTACATTCTTAAAAAGTGTATAGTAGTCAAAGCATGGAAGCTACCTTTTTTAACCGTCACCCATTCATAAAAGATGCTATTAGTATCACGATTTTTATTGCGTGTGTTTTGATTGGGACACTACTGATAAATACTTTCGTTTTTCGAAGCTTTAGCGTCGTTGGACCAAGCATGGAGACAACTTTATATACTAGCGATAGGTTAATAGTTAACCGTATCCCCGTTACATGGTCACAGTTACAAAACAAGCGTTACAGTCCAAAACGTGGCCAAATTATCGTATTTAAGAATCCAAAATACACCAGTGGACTTGGAGACGAATATATAGTCAAAAGAGTTATTGCCTTTGCTGGTGAGCGAGTTGTGCTAAAAGACGGCAAGTTTACGGTTTATAATCACGAACATCCGAATGGGTTCAACCCTGACAACAGTAACAAAGGCGAACCTGGCAGCCCAACCACTGGAAATGTAGACATGAAATCCGTGCCGAGCGGTGAATTATTCGTCTCTGGCGACCACAGACTAGGAACCTACTCGTTTGACTCGCGCAACGGATTAGGCACAATCCCACTTTATGACGTTGTTGGACCCGTATATTTACGAGTATTTCCTTTCAACAAGATTCGCACCTTCTAGTATTAGCCGAGTAATTTCTGCAAACGTTCAAATTCTTTTTCATTTTTAAATTTAATCGTAATCCTGCCGGCACCTTTGGAGTTTGTGTTTATACTAACCTCAGTATCCAAGTGCTTTTGAATGCGCTTTAGTTGTTGCCCGTACGGTTGCTCTTTTATTTGGCGGGCTGGCGACATAGTGATATTGGAACGATTCTTTTTAAAATCAACGACAAACTGCTCTATTTTACGAGCACTCCATTCCTCTTTGATAATTTTTGGAACAATTTTTCTAGTTATTTCAACGTCAAGTCCAATAATTGGTCTGACTTGACCTTCGGTTATTTTTCCATCAACCAACATTTGTTGAACAAAACTTGGTAATTTTAATAAACGAAGTTTGTTACTAACTGCACTAACAGATCGATTCCCTACTCTTTTTCCAATTTGTTCTAGTGTTAGGTTGAACTGATCTCTCAACTTTAAATACGCCGTCGCCGTTTCCATGTCATTTAAATCTTTTCGTTGAAGGTTTTCAATTAATGAAATCTCGAGTTTATGTTGACCGGTCAGTGTACGAACCAGTGCTGGTATTTTTTCTAATCCTGCGATACGTGAAGCATGTAATCGTCGCTCACCAGCCACAACTTGATACCCATCTCCATGAGGGGTAACAATAATCGGCTGTAAAACCCCGTGTTCACGAATTGATACAGCCAAATCATCGATACTGGTTTGCTCGAATTGCTTACGTGGTTGGTCACTATCGACAATTATTTGATCAAGTTTAATATTACGAAGTTCACTTATTTGATGGTCTTGAGAAACAGTTGGGTCAAATGATTCATCCAAAAGTTCTGTCGGGATTAGTGATTCAAATCCTCGTCCCAATCCTCTTTTTTGGCTTTCCTTTTTAGATGTTGGCACGATGAATCACCTCCTTTGCCAGCGCCTTATATGATCGCGCGCCCTTTGAAAACTTGTCATATGCCCCAATTGGAAGCCCGTGACTGGGGGCTTCTGCTAATCGAATATTACGTGGGATAACCGTATTAAATACTTTTCCAGGAAAATGCTTTTTAATTTCTTCATGTACTTGCCCACTAAGAGTAGTTCGTGAGTCCATCATTGTTGGCAGTACCCCAAGAAGCTCGAGTGTTGGGTTCATACCTTTGCGAACCAATTTCATTGTTTCTAAAAGCTGTCCCAGCCCTTCTAGCGCGTAAAATTCTGCCTGAACAGGCAGTAGGACATATTTTGCTGCAACAATACCATTGACCGTTAGAAGACTAAGGCTTGGCGGATTGTCGATAATAATAACATCATAATCTGCAGCACTCGTATCAATCGCGTTTTTAAGTCGCGAAAATCGTCTATCAGCTTGAGCCAATTGAACCTCGGTGTCGGCAAGATGTGGAGTTGAAGGAGCCAAAAAAAAGTTTTTATAGGCAGTTGTTAGCGTAACCTGATCTAAGGTTGCTTGTTCCATCACAACATCGGCCATCGTCAAACCTAAATCTTGCTTATCAATACTTAGCCCACTGGTTGTATTCCCCTGTGGGTCAAAATCGATTAGAAGTGTTTTTTTGCCGGTTTTTGCAATATAATACGCCAAATTAACAGCGGTGGTAGTCTTGCCCACACCTCCTTTTTGATTCGTAATCGATATTACTGTCGCCACGTGTTGATATTCCCTCTTCTCTTTTGATTCATTATAACATGAGCATATCAAAAAATCCCCGACAAGTGCTGGGGATTTTTTGAGACATTTGACTAATTATTTGATTGAAACAATTTCAATCTTGCTATATTTCTGACGATGACCGGTTTCCTTGTGAACGCGTTTTTTTGCTTTATAACGAATGACGCGAATCTTTTCACCTTTTACCAAATCTTCGATAACCTTTGCTGTGACAGTAACACCCTTGACAGTTGGTTTTCCGACTCGCGTTTTTTCGCCATCAATTACCAACAGTGCATCAAGCGTGAGCTCTTTTGTGCCTTTCTGGAGGAGGTCCACCAGGAGGGTCTCTTTTTCGGCAACAATAAATTGTTTTCCGCCGATCTTAACGACTGCTTTTACCATTTAATAATTCCTTGTTACTTTTATCTAATCAATTTCCATCAATTACCGATTATAACAGATAAGTGCTAGATTTGTCCACCGCTATATAGAAATACTACGACAACACCAAGTACGGCTAGTCCTGTTGCTTTATATAGCCCGTGATGGCGATACCATGACTTACGAAGTGATTTAGGCAATTTACGCCTATAAACGTGCGCAACAGACGCTACAATCATCGCCAAACCAATTACAACTAGAGATAGGATAACCGCTGGAGTAACGGACTGAGTCGCGATTGCAAACTGAGTTAGAATATTTACCTGATTCGTTTGCGTCGATTCCGAAAATGACGAACCTGTTCCTGCCACGGCTTTATCGGCCGGCGCCCCATATAGTGCAACCACAATGGTTGTTGGTTTTTTATCCAAGTCCCCACTTACCACGGCAAACCCAACATCCTCGTAAGTACTTTTTATGATATTTGCTTCGTGTTCAGGTGAATTCAACCACGCCGTCATGACTGCATTTGTTGTAGTAAAATTTTTGGCCAGGTTTTCACCAGCTTCATTATAGTTATAACTGACATCACCAACCCACTTCCACGGCTGGACTCCATCAGGCGAGTTATGTGCCCAATATTGTTTTTTATACATATCCTGGGCTTTTAAATAGGCTGCGTGGTTTAACTTTTCGTTTAAATTAAGTGGTTTTATGCCAATTTGTTGCCTGGCAACATTGGTTTGGTCAAAAAGCGAAGTAATAGTAATGTTTGACTCAACGCCCAATACATTGCCAGTTTTTACACCGTTATAACCTAGCTGCAGACCGACAACCGCAAAAACAATTATAATAAGTCCATAGACTCTGATTAAATGTGGTCGATAATCATTTTTCTTATGCGGAATAACCGCTAATTTAACACCGTGCTTGACATGTTTAACTGCCTTTTTGATGTGTTTTTTATTATTGTTTGTTTTCGCCTTCACAATGGATAGTTCCTGCGACACAAATCACTATGATTTGAAACGTCCTCTCTGGTTAAAAACTGTCTTTTTGTATTCGACGTATCTATGGATATGCCTTATCCAAAGAAGACAAGTTTTATAACTCATAGATTTTCGTCTCAAATCCCAGCGATTTGCATTGCAGGGACTATCACTAATAATAAAACACTTACGGCTAAAAAGCGAGCCCTAGTAAAAACCAGGGCTCTCTTAATTTACTATTTATTTAAAATATTATTCTTGATTCATTCGACGACGAGCGACCAAGAACCACCAGCCTGCTGCAATTGCTGCAACAATCAGTAACCACCAGTACCACGCAAGCCCAAATAGTGACCACGTATTGCTGCCGTCATCCTTTTTCGTAGTTGAATCACCCTTAACTGCCGTATCGCTATTCTTGTCGGTATTTGGCGTGGTTGTTTGCTCCCCAAGGACTTCCCCGGTTTGAGCATCATTGGCTGCAATCCCCGCATCGGTAACAGCCGTATCTGCTGCTTGTGTCGTTGTTGTTGTCGCTATTGGAGTTGATACCAGCCGCGCCCCAGCCGCAGGCTGTGTTGCCAATGAAACTGTAATAGTTATTGAACTCATAGCAGCTGGCGTAGTTGCATTACCAAGAGTGTCCTCGCCAATAGCCGTTAACGTATGGAAACCGTCAGCAATAGGTGTTAAAAGATTAAGGCTCCAGGTGCCATCACCATTATTAGTAGCGAGATACGGCGTTCCGTCGATAGTAACCGTCACCGTTGCCGTCGCATCATCCACTGTTCCAGTGATTGTTGGCGTATTATTAGTTGTTGCGGTTTGTGGGTCAATAGTAACAACCGGCGCAGTTTTATCTACAATAAACATCTTTGTAACATCAGTGCTTCTGTGTCCCGTATAACTACCACCACCGACAAGATCACGAGCGGCAAGCGTTACCACATATACACCATCCTGAGTTGCGGTATATACAAGATGATCAGTTACGCCACTACTCATGGTAGTTTGGTTGTAAACAGTTGTACCATCCCTGGTTATTTTTACCCAGTAGTGACGCAAGTTTGCATCCGTTGCGATTACGCGCACTCCCGCATCTGTGTTAAGAAGACTGTTGGTTGGACTAGTTATTTCAACATGTGGCGGAGTGTTATCGACAGTAACCACCCAGGGCAAAGTCCAAGGTGTACTGTTACCCAGCGCATCAACTGCCTTAACATGCCAGTAATAAACACCCTCGGGAGTCCCAGGAGTCGGAATACCTGAGCTGCTCAAAGCCCCAGAGCTATATACAGGACTTACAAACGATCCGTCTGTGTTCGTTGCTGAAGAGTGTGAACTTTGGTAATAGTAACTAACAGGTATACTAATGTCCGTAGCATCAGTCCAATCAATACTAGCCAGATCTGCGGTTTTAGTAATAGTACCATTGCTTGGTGACAAATGTTTTAGATCAGTCGGTATCCCTTTATCGATAACTATCTCACGCCAATCACTCCATCCACTTTTATTACCAGCTGTATCTTCTGATTGTATGTGCCAGAAGAAATGACTGTCTGGTTGACCAGATCCAACTGTCTTAGACGTACCGGTATACGTATGTGCCCAACCGACAACCCCTGTACCACAAGAATCTCCGATAGGCATTGTGTTTTGGTAACAACTCTCATAGTTATATTTTGCAGCACCAGATATGCTCTCGTTACTCCAAGACTGAGTAAATCCAGTATTTGTAGAGAAGGGATCTTGGTCGCTGTTTGGATTATACGGAGTCGGTGTATTTGAAGCAATTGAATCGTAGTAATAATGAACTGAGTTACTCCACTGACCATAATTACTTAGCATATCCATAGCCCTAACGCGGATCGTTATACCGCCCTGCTCGCTTACGTTTGGAATGTGGTTACGAGATGTTGCAGGACTATTTACATATCTGTATGGCGCATCAGGAAAAGTGTGATGATCATCATACACGTATTCTATCTGGTATTTACTGATTCCTCGAGTATAGTTAACCGTCGTCCAGCTATTTATGATAGGCGTAGAGTTGAAGTATTGTTCGTTGGTTGGCGTATTAATAGTTGGCGCATCTGGTTTGATAAAGTATGCCAAATCATTACCGCTAAGATGGTTCGTATTATATTGGCTATTTGTATCATTAACTGTCACGTTCTTGATCGTATTATCAATATATATATCTGGAACGAGTTCAGAGTGAGTGCTTACTCCATTTACGGTTAAAACCGCTGGTCCAGGAACACCACTACCAAGGTCGACATTTATACCATGCCAGCCATTGCCTGCGGTATTTATGTTATTGACAGTTACCGTGGATCCGTTAACAACCAGGCCAGTGTAATCATTGTTGATAAGAGATACGTTATTTAAACTAATGTTTGTCGACTCATAGGCTTGTAACCCGTGTAAATTTATTCCATCAACACCATCAATCGTAAGACTATTTATGGTTACATTACTAGTACCGTTAATATTTATACCTGAGTTATTCGATGTGCTAGTTTTTATATAGCTAGGAAAAATAGTATAACCATTACCTTCTATTGTCAGAGGTTGAGTAATTGTCACCCGAGTACCTGTAGTCAAATTACTCTCTACTCTAAGAGTTTGCCCACTCAAGATTCCGTCAACTGCAGTTTGTAAATCTGAATAATCACATGACGACACGCATACAGTAGCATCTGCTGGAATAGCGTGCGCGATTTGTGAAAAAAACGATGGCGCGGCCATTGTCAAACTGCTCACCACTAACCCCACCGACAACACAAATAGACTCACTCGTTTATATGATTTACCAGCTATTACTCTCATCCCGTAACTCCTTCGCTGACTACTCCACCAGTCGAATAATTTTATAATATAAGATTTAAAAACTTTTATTTTTACCTGTTAATTTGACTATAGCACTTAACATACTTTTTGACAAATAGTAAAATATGTCGGATACTTATATAAAACTTATGTTTAACTTAATTGATGTATTTAGTTATGATTTTGTAGAAAATCTATCCTATTATGATTTAGGCCATAATAATGAGCAATCTCGTGCCAGAGTGTACGTTTAATCTGTTCGTATAATTCATTTTCATTATGCGTAACTGCCAGAATAGAATTTTTAAATAGTGTAATTTTGTCGGGCAAAACAAAAGTGTAATTTGTCCCACGCTGCGTTAAGGGTATCCCTTCGTAAAGGCCCAAAAGCGTATGATGTTTGTCAATTTTCATTCGCGTTATCTGTTCCGGTGTTGGCTCATCTGCCATCACAATTGCAACGTTTTGCAGTCCATTAATATATTTCTGGGGCAACTCATCCATTGCTCTAGAAATTAACTTGTCGAAATCATCGTCAGTCATATTTTAATTATAACTGTTATTCGTCAGTAAAAGTAAACCAATCTGGATCCTGATGGATATCCTGAACAACATGATCCCAATAGCTTTCGAGTTTTGTTTCGTCAATATCATCATCTAAGACAATCTCGTCTTGATGACGATGTTCATCGGACATATCATCAGATGACGGGTCAATTGGCTGAAATTGTAGATAATTCAATTCTGACATTTTTATTTTTCTTCCTTGTACTATAATATTATCATAAATATGTTATAAAGTCAATAATTACCTCTGGCAATTATCCCATTGAAGCAAGTAACCCCGTACACTCCCCACGTCTGGTACAATATATTATATGAATGAGACTAATACCTTGTATGTAACGCTCAATGGTCCTGTTGATGAGCAGAATGTAGGACAGATGATACAGCAGTTAGACCCAGTCCTGAGTACTAAAAGTGGGATTGAGTATCTTTACCTTATAATCAACACGCCTGGTGGTGGGGTGAATGCTGGCATCACTTTCTATAACTATCTAAGTGGATTGCCTGTCAAAATAATCACTCATAACATCGGACAAGTTGACTCAATTGGAAACGTAATTTTCCTTGCTGGCAATGAGCGATATGCAGCTCCTGCAACTTCTTTCCTTTTTCACGGCGTTGCACTTGGAGGGAATGGTAGTTTCAGTTTTAGCCTAACTCACCTTGAGGAAAAGCTTAGTCAAGTGAAGCAAGATGAAAAGAGAATTCAAACTATTGTCGTAGATCGGACTGAACTAGGTCCTAGGAAGCTTGCGAACTTTTTTAGATCTGGCAGGAGTATTAGTCCAGACGAGGCGCTCGGTTTTAAGATTATTGACGAGGTCAGGCTTCTTGATGTTCCAAACAATGCGCAACGGGCTGTCATTAACACTTTCCCTGCCCAAGCTATGCCCGATCCCGGTATGTAAAATGTGAGTGACGTTCTCAGCGCTCATTCCGAGCTGAACCATATTCATACTCCAATTATACATATGTTTACTGAATAGCGAAACACTCTAAAAAGGACGGACCTTCCTGTTGATAAAAAGGTTCGTCCTTTTTATCTTTTTTATTTAGATTGTTGTTTTTTGAAGTGATACTGTCAATTTTGCATTGTCAATCTTGACATCGACACTGTATTTATATGACGACAAATCAGATAACTTAACGGTCAAAGTCTCACCGGTTATTACTTTTTTATGATCGGAAATCGCACGCTTTAATTCATCGTTATCCGTGATAAGTGACAAGTGAATTCTATCATCGATATTCAGGCCTGCATCTTTTCTGGCACTTTGAATGTGTCGAATGACTTCTCTAGAAATCCCTTCACTCTTAAGTTTCGGCGTGATTACCAAATCAAGATTGAATTCATCGCCAAGTTTTATCGATTTTACATTTAATTCTTCGCACAAAATATCTTTGAAATCAATAAATTTACCAAAACTTGTAATTGTAACGCTCGCCAAAGGTTGACGCACTTTCAGATGCTCTTTTGCACGAATGCTAAGACCCTGATTAACAAAGTTACGGACTGTTTCCATTTCATCAACAACCAGTTCGTTTACACGACCAGCCTTTGACCAATCTAACAAATGGACACTCTCGCCACCAGTCAGTTTTTGATAAAGTTCTTCGGCCAAAAACGGCGTAAAAGGCGCTAGTATCATACTTAGTTGCACTAAAACATAATGCAAGGTTCGGTAGGCATTGTTTTTGTCAGCATCTTCACCAGATTTCCAAAAGCGTCTTCGACTTCGGCGCACATACCAATTACTTGCATCTTCAATAAATGGCAGAATCGGTTTCATGGCATTTGGAATATCGTAAACATCCATATGTTTTTCGACTTCCTGATTTAGTTGATGCACGCGACTTACAATCCATTGATCAAGCAGGCTGTCCAAATCATCAGATGGATCAATGACTTCCCCGTTAAACTCCCACTTGTCTACCTCGGCATACATCGTAAAGAAGTCATACATATTCCAAATCATACTAAGTTTTCGTGCGACATCGCCAACCTCTTTGTCCTGAAGACTGAAATCTTCACCATTTAGAAGTGGGCTTGAAAGTAGTAAGAAACGTAAACTATCAGCACTAAATTTATCCATTAGTACGTTAGGATCTGTAAAATTACCATAACTTTTACTCATCTTGCGTCCGTCGTTGCCAGCAATCGTACCCGTAACAATAACGTTTTTGTAAGCGTTATGACCAAAAAGTCCGACACTGACCGTATGAACATAATAAAACCATGCACGAACTTGACCAACATATTCTACGATGAAATCACCCGGAAAATTCTTTTCAAACCTTTCGACGTTTTCAAATGGATAATGAAATTGTGCAAAGGGCATACTGCCGCTTTCAAACCAACAATCCATAACTTTATCGATTCTCGTATATTTTACACCGTCAATTTCAAATGTTACGTCATCAACCCATGGACGATGATAATCTTCTAGTTCAACGCCACTGAGTTTTTTCAATTCGGCATAACTACCAACGACTTTGACATGTTCTTTACCATTTGAATCAACCCCTTTCCAAACCGGCATTGCAGTTGCCCAAAACCTGTCACGCGATAAATTCCAATCAGGTGCAGTTTCAACTGTCTTTTCAAAACGACCATGCTTAATATGATCAGGGAACCAATTAATGTGTTCGGTGTTTTCGATTAACATTTGCGTCCGTTGACCGTCGATATCCATAAACCAACTTGGATGAGCGCGATACATCAAACGATGTCCCGTACGTGGATTGTGTGGATATTCGTGGCGGATATATTCGATTTTCCAAACAACGCCCTGTTCGTGAAGAGTTTTTGCGATAATCTTGTTAGACTCCCATACATCCTCACCCTTCCACTGTGTTTCGGTAAATTTACCGTATTCGTCCAAAACATGAACGACAGGGATTTTATTTTCCTGACCCATAATAAAGTCATCTTCACCATAGGCTGGAGCCATATGAACAATTCCAGTCCCAGAATCGGCTGTGACAAAATCTGATGACCAAATTTTGTGTGCATTTTTGCCACGGTCGCCGAATAATGGCTCGTATGATTTTCCGACTAAATCTTTTCCTTTTATTGTCCTCAGGATTTTATAATCCAAAACGTTATGTTTTTCATCAGTCAAAACCGCATCCAGTGTGGTATCGGCTAACACAAAACGTTCACCACTATTTAGTTCAGCTTCGACGTATTTCATATCTTTATTAATAGCGATTGCCGTATTTGCAGGTAAGGTCCATGGGGTCGTCGTCCAAACGAGCAGTGTAGTATCTTCGCCAACAAGTTTGAAATTCACATAAATACTGGGGTCGGTAACCTCAATATAGGCACCAGTGTCCATTGTGACTTCAGCCTTTGATAGTGGCGTCGCCCACTGTGTGTCATACATCAACACCTTTTCGCCTTCATAAATCTTGCCCTTTTCGTATAATTCCTTAAAGGCCCACCAAATAGATTCCATATAATCCTTGTCCATGGTTTTATAACCACCCTCAAAATCAACCCATCGACCGATTCTATCGACCGTATCTTCCCAAAGGTTACTGGTTTGAACCATGCTTTCGCGTGCGGTTGTAATATAATCAGCTAGACTAATTTTCGTACCGATTTCGTGCCTGTCTTTGATACCTAACTTCTTTTCAATAAAGTTTTCAGCTGGCAACCCGTGGCAATCCCAACCCCAGACACGTTCAACACGTTTGCCTTTCATGGTTTGATATCGCGGGATAGTATCTTTGACTATACTCGGCAAAAGCGTCCCGTAATGAGGTACGCCACTAATAAATGGCGGTCCATCATAAAAAACATACGAATTGTCAGCTGAACGAAAATCGACTGATTTTTCAAAAGTCTTGTTTTGCTTCCATTTGGCAACCAAATCTTTTTCATATTCAATTGCCCGCCTGCGTGTATTTGATTTGAATTTCATTCCTTTTATTACACCTTTCTGTAAATATAAAAATCCCTTTTTAGTCACTGGAACCCCTCACCATTTCGTCGATACACGACAAAGTCGTGAAATACTAGAGTTATCGACGAAAAGGTGCAGGGGCGGTACCATCCAGTTTCTAAAAAGAGATTCTTTTTAGCACTTATTTTTCGATTCTACGGGTCGATGACCGTTCGGTTTTACTAATCCTGAGCGTAGTCGAAGGACTGATTCAAAACTTTCTTCCGAAAAACATTCACGGTTGATAGCCGCTAACCTCACCTTGAGGATGCCTTGAGAATAATTATAAACACTTAAGCAGATTAAAACAACACCTTAAATTCTGTCCAATGAACATCCAAATGCTATTGAGTGTAATAACTAACTTCATTAATAGTCGGCAGGGGCATACCATTCCATGTATTTTGCATTACACCATCGTCGCTTAGCGCAATAATGGTTGGGTAGTCATAAATCCCATAAGTATCACAAAACAACGTTCCATCCGCCGAATCAGGATCCATAACCTCTAAATCATGGCCAGTTTGGTGCTTGAAATCACGCATAAAATCGATTATTGTCCGTGCATAATCAGTATTGTCCCGATAGAGTACCACCACTCGCATCTATAACCTCATTTTTCCTTTTTTTGCTGTTGTCGTTGTTCAAGAATCTTAACAAAATCATCGAGGGTTTTGAATTTATGAAATACACTCGCAAAGCGAACGTAGGCTACTTCGTTTCGTTTAAGCAGTTCGTCTAAGACGATATCGCCAATCTGTTTTGATGTAATCTCATTTTCCCCAATTGCATATAGTTCGTCCTCGATTTCGGCGATCATCTCTTCCACTTCAACTTCAGAAACGAAAAACTTCCCGACCGAACGTTTGATAGCAATTGATAATTTATCCCGATCAAATAGTTCTCGCACTCCACTGGTCTTTATAACTGCTAAATTTGGTCTTTCAATCCGTTCATAAGTAGTAAAGCGTTTCCCGTCAGGTGATTCGCGTCGTCGTCGTATCGTAACGCCATCGCTTACTTCGCGTGATTCAACCACCCGACTATCACCGATGCTGTACTTTGGCATTTTAACGATTTTCCTTTTCCTTATTCTTTTCCTTTTCGCGCGATTTCTTGTTCTTTTTACGCCTTCTTAGAAATGCTGGCGTATCTGACTCATCATCGTCTTCGTTTGGTTGATTCCAAATATTATCAGAGTTTTCTTCGGCAAATATATTAGCTGACTCGGTGTGGTCTAGGTTCAAATCAATACCACCAACTGTCTCGTCTGAAACGTGTGACTTTTCTTCTTCGGTCTTTTCGTTACCTATAGTTGTTGGCGTTTTAGAATGGAAATATGCCGAGTCAAATCCAGTTGCAATTACCGTAATAATCAACTCGTCTTCCATTTCGGCTTTTAGAGTCGCCCCGAATATGATGTTCGCATCTGGCGAAACTGCACTTGTTATAATTTCGGCAGCTTCTTGGATTTCACTCATACTCATGTCATAGCCGCCTGTAACATTGAACAGTACACCTTTTGCGCCGTCAATTGAAACCTCGATAAGAGGTGATTCAATTGCTTGTTGTGCCGCCTGAACCGCTCTGTTATCTCCGCTTGCTCGTCCAATCCCCATAAGCGCTGATCCAGCGTTACTCATAATAGCCCTGACGTCTGCAAAGTCTAGATTAATCAAGCCGTGTTCAGTGATTAATTCAGAAATACCTTGAACACCCTGCCTTAGTACATCATCAGCTATTTTGAATGTTTCAAGCAGTGGCGTACGACGGTCAATCGTTTGAAGTAACCTGTCGTTTGGGATAGTAATCAAGGTATCTACGTGTCGTCCTAATTGTGTAATTGCCCACTCGGCATTTTGTCGACGTTTTTCACCTTCGAAACTAAATGGTTTCGTAGCAACACCAACAACTAAAATATCTAATTCTCTGGCTATTTCAGCCACAATATAACCTGCCCCACTACCAGTTCCACCGCCAGCGCCAATAGTAACAAATGCCATATCTGCACCAGTTAACGCTTCGCGAATTTCATCACGTGATTCTTCTGCAGCTGTTTCACCAACTGAAGGGTCAGCCCCGGCTCCAAGACCACTTGTGGTTGTACCGCCAAGATGTAATTTAACGTCAGCCTTACTGTTATGCAATGCCTGAGCATCAGTGTTCATTGCAATAAATTGCACGCCTGACAATCCGGCATCTTTCATTCGATTAATAGCTGAGCCGCCAGCTCCTCCAACGCCAACTACTTTTATACTGGCAAATGTTTGTATCTCGCTTGGTTTTAATTCAGGCATTATATCTGCTCATCTCCATATCTTATTTATATCTAGTATAGCACTTGGACAAAAAAACACTAGGTTCGAAAACGACCAATCAGTCTTGAAAACATATTTGCTCCACCGATTATGGCATTTTTACCAGTGAACTTACTGTTTTGTTTCATAACCGTATTTGATTCCGAATCAATCAACATAAGTCCAACTGCAGTTGCAAATTGAGGTTTATCAATCTCATCAGCAATCCCTCCAAAACCTGTTGCAACTCCTACTTTAGCGGCAAGCCCCAAGGCTTCTTTTGCATAGTCTGCTATACCCTTCAATCTAGACGTACCTCCGGTAAGAATAACCCCACTTGGTAATTTTCCTGCACGACCAACACGAGTCAATTCTTTGTTCACTGATTCAAAAATTTCTTCTAACCGTGCTTCGACAATCTCGTCAATATCCGTTGTTGAAAAGCTATATATTTCACCTTCATGCTCTAGACTAATCCCAGAGGCATCACCACGTAAAATCGCCGAGGCATGCTCAAGTTTAAGTTTTTCAGCTATTTCTTGATCTGTTCTTAAACCGATTGCTAGGTCATTTGTAATATTAACCCCACCGCTCGGAATAACTGCTGTAAATTGCAAATCGCCTTCCTCATATACCGCAACATTTGTCGTTGTTCCGCCGACATCAACCAGCGCCACACCATTTTCAATCTGTTGTTCGCTCAGCACGGCTCTGGCAGCCGCAACCCCAGCAACAATAATAGAATGCGGAGTTACTTTGGCAGACTCAACCGCCTTCTGTAGATTTAACAGGTTAGGCGTCAGAACCGAAATTACATGAGCATCGATTTCTAATCGCGTCCCTGTCATCCCGACTGGATTTTTGATATTATCTTGACCGTCTAGTTTGTAAGAGTGTGGAATCACATCAAGAATTTCGCGATTTGCAGGAACTTTGCCTAATGTCGCAACTTCTTCGATCCTTAAAATATCTTCCTCGATAATTTCATGATTTGCACTTCCGACCGCTATCATACCGTCGGCGTGGGTACTCAGTATATGTGTCCCGTTAACACTAATAGTAGCCCCGTCAACTTGATAACCGCTCATTCGCTCGGCTTCACCAAGCGCATCATCGATTGCTTGGGCTGGACCCGTCAAATTTACGACATTCCCTTTACGCATCCCACTATTTGGGGCTGTGCCGACACCAACAATTGTCGGGACGCCCGTTGTACCGTCAATATGCCCAACCACACATCGAACCGTTGTTGTCCCTATATCAATACCGACTGCGTATTTATTAGATACTTCTTGCATACCATAAAGTATATAGCTTATCTAGCATTTTGCCTAGAGATAGGACTTATATTTTCGTTAAAATATCGACGCCTTTATCTGTTATTAATACGGTATGCTCAAAATGAGCCGCTAAACTGCCGTCATGAGTACTTATAGTCCAGCCATCTTCGTCTGTTTTAATTGCCTCACCACCAAGTGTTGCCATAGGCTCAATTGCGACAGTATCCCCCGGTAAAAGAAGTGGCCCCTGTCCTTTTGTGCCATAATTTGGTAACTCTGGTGGCATTTGCATTTTTTCACCAATCCCGTGTCCAACAAGTTCCCTTATTATCCCTAATTTTCCCTCACGAAGAACACTTTCAATTGCAGCACTAATATCACCAGTATGAACGGCCCCCTTGATTGCATCAATCCCAGCGAATAAGCTTCTCTCGGTTGTGTTTAATAGGTGTTTTTTTGCGCCTTTTGGTTCTTCGCCAATAACCATCGTAAAAGCGCTATCGGTTTTCATGCCTTCGTAGGTAATCACTAAATCAAAACTAACCACATCACCTTTTTCAAACACATACGACGAAGGTACACTGTGGACTATTTCATCATTAGTTGAAATACAAATTACACTAGGAAAATTTACCTCTGGTGTTTTATAGGTCGCAATCGCACCCAGTCTTTTTATCTCTTTTTCAACCCAGGCATCAGCCTCGAGTTCACTCATCCCGACGGTTACATATTTTTTTAGCCCTTCAAAAATTGTCGCCAGGATTTTACCACCCTTTCGCATTGCTTCGATTTGAACTGGTGTTTTTTTGGGTTGAATTGAATTTAAACTAGCTTGCATGCACCAAGTTCTTCCATCAAATTATCATGAATCTCTCCGACCTTACCCGAACCATCAATTCGTATAACCTTGATATTTTTACTAGAAAAATATTCAAATATTTTTGAGGACTCTTGTCTATAAGTTTTTAGGCGTTGCTCAATACTTTCTGGAGTATCGTCAGCTCGGCCTCTACCCGCAAATCTTTTAATCAAGGCATCTTCTGGTACTTCGACAATAACAATAGTATCTTTTGAATCACCATGGATCAGCCCCTTTTCAATCATCCATTTGGCTTGATCGATTTGACGAGGAAAACCATCAAGGATCAGTTTGTTTTTATCACCAACTTTATCTAGAGCTTCACCGACTATCTGTTCCATTTTCTCGTTTATGACAAGTTTACCTGTACGCATTATTTCATGTAATTCGGTGTCGTTTGAGTCACGCAGAATTTGACCCGACGACAGCCATTCCCAATTCTGTCTTGCTGCTAATATTTGCCCCTGTAAACTTTTACCAGAACCCGCTGGACCAAAAAATATTATCATCGTTTCTCCTATTTTGTATTTAGTTTAATTTATTTTTAACAATTTTTGCGATAAGGGCACCTTCGGCGGTATTACCAAGCTTCTTTTTAACTGCACCAATTACTTGACCCATTGCACTTGGATCTGAAACATCCATCTCATCAATGGTTTTACTAATTTCCTCGCTAATTTCGTCTTCTGAAAGTTGAGTTGGCAAATATGTATTTATGACTTTTGCCTCAGCTCTTTCATTGTCTGCAAGTTCGAGGCGATTGGCATTATCATAAATTGTGGCACTTTCGTTACGCTTTTTTACCTCTTTTGCAAGCAGTTGTTCAATAATTTCGTCTTTCAATCCTTCGTCGCGCTTGCCACTTGCTACTTCCTCATTTAGTATCACTGCCTTGATACCGCGAATCACCTCTGCCTTAAAACGATCACCACCTAAAAGAGCGATTTTTAAATCGTTATTTATTTTATCCTTTAGTTCCACTTTTTATAGACCTAGTCGAGTTTTATCTAACTTTTCTGCCCTACGTGCTTTGCGGATAATCGCTTTTTTACGACGTTCTGGTTTAGAAATTGGCTTTTCGAATCGTATTACTGCTTTGGCTTCCGCAAGAACTCCACTTTGTAGAACCTTGCGGTTAAAACGACGGATAATATTTTCGTTTGCTTCTCGTTCATCTTTTCTAATAACTTGTACCATATAACGCGTATTGTAACAGAGACAGTTGTTATATGCAACTACTCTTTTACCTTAATGTGCAGTATTTGTCCCTCAACCGTACGACTTCCATTCCAATCATTAATATTAGGGTGAAACCAAATTGAAATGTAGGTTTCTGGTTCGACAAAATACAATTTAGGGGCGTTAAATGCCAAAAATTGCATCGATTGACCATGTGCATCTTTTAATCCCAATTTTACATGTTGGTTGCTGTCCCCCATTTTCTTGACAGAAAAAACTTTTAAATTTTCGCATTTTATTATCGGTTGTGGGTTTCCAATCCCGAATGGTTCGAGTTGGGCGATTTGACTTACTAGTTCTTCGTTTATTTCACCCAACTCTGCTGTTGCATCGGCTTTGGGTAACAACAGTGATTTTTGATCCCCAAGGTTTTGACTTTTATAAAAATCGTTTACTTTTTTCCTAAAAGCATTAATATTTTTTGTTGGCAACGTTATCCCTGCCGCAAATTTATGACCGCCGCCTTTATTTATTAATTTTTTAGCGCTATTAACTGCATCAATTACGCTAAATTCACCAAAGCTGCGAGCTGAGCCTTTTGATTCATCACCCATTTCTTGCAAAACAAATGTGGGTTTTTTGAACTTTTCTAACAATTTTGACGCCACAATGCCAACAACTCCGTGGTTCCAGTCTGGATCACTAACCACCAAAACCGAGTCATCTTTAAAATGTTCCGCCTGAGACGATGCTTGTTTGAATATTTTATCCTGTTCGATACGCCTAGACCTATTTAAATCATCAAGGTACTCGGCTTTTTTAAGCGCCTCTAGGTTATCTGTACTTGTCAGCAAATCTAAAGAATGCTTAGCTGTTTCCAATCGCCCAGCGGCATTTAATCTGGGCCCCAAACGAAAGCCTAGTGCTCTAGTGTTTATCCCCTCAGTTTCTTCAGGGTCCAACCCTGATACTAACATTAAAGCCTTGAGTCCAGGTCTTTTGGTTTTGGCAAGAACCTTTAACCCCCAATAAACATTTGTCCTATTCTCATCAACCAGGCTAACGATATCGCATACTGTGCCAAGTGCCAATAAATCCAGCAACCATTTTTCCTGTCCATCCGCTAAACCATCCAGGCGAGTCTGCAATGCTTGCACTAATTTAAACGTTACCCCAACCCCAGCTAAGTCCGAAAAGGGATATTTACTAGTTGATATTTTAGGGTTAACAACCGCAATTGCTGGTAGTTTTTTAATCAGAGGATTATGGTGATCAGTCACAATTATATCCAAATCCAATTCATTTGCACGAATAATTTCTTTTTCGCTTGAACTTCCACAATCTACACTAATGACCAGCCCTATGCCATCCTTAGAAAATTTTTCTATAGCATTAACCGTCAGACCATAACCCTCTTCGAATCGATTAGGTATAAATATCTCGACACTCAAAAACCCAAAGCTCTTTAGGGCGTCGTAAAGAAGCGTCGACGCAGTTAAACCGTCAATGTCGTAGTCCCCGTAAATAACAACTTTTTCTTGTTTTTTGTGTGCACGTATTATACGCTCGACAGCCTTATCCATATCCGGTAAAAGGAATGGATCGTGAACATTTTTATAATCTGGCAACAAAAATGCCGCTTTAGTTTTGTCATTAAACCCTCTAGCGGCAAGAATTCTATCAAATAGTAACATTACTAAAAGTCGGATGAAGTGCGCTTGTTTCGACCCGCATGTTGTTGTGATTTAATCACAATACCCTGAAGCTCTTTAAAGATAGGAAATTGCTTGTTAGTCGAATAAATTTTGGTATTTCCTTGTTTTTCACTTGTTAAAAAGCCGGCTTTTTCTAGGCGTTTTAACTCTCGTTGAATATTACCTGGATCTTCTTTTATTAGTTTAGCCAACCCTCTTACGTGAGTACGAAAATCGGGATATTTAGCATACACTACAACAATTTTTCGCCTGACCCTAGATGTAATAAAAACGTCTAACATAATCTCCCTTAAAACTTTTAGTTCCGATCCGCTTTTCCCTATCGTAGCACAATCTTACAACGTTATGCAACGATATATTATTTCCAATTTAAGATAATTTGGTTAATTTTGTCTATTGTTTCTTTGTGCGATGGCTTGTCATTATTATTGTAATAATGGTCGACCCCCAAGAAATTAGATTTTACATCCAGTACATGGATTTCATCGGCTAGCACGTGTATTTTATCTACCGCTTGTACGCTTGAAACTGGACTAACGATAACTAACCTTTTTATCCGAATGGGTTTTAGAAAATCAACAGCAACATCAATTGATGAACCTGTATTTAATCCACTGGCCACTAAAATTACAACTCTATCACGAAGCATTTCGCTATCGATAAACCCCCCATCACCGAGAAGACGGTTAATTTTTTGAAAAGCTTCTAGTTTCTTTTGCTCTAGATAGCCATGATATTCGCTTTCGTATTCTTCCATCTCACCAGCAGAAAACATCCCATTATACGTAAAGCCACCATTTTGGGAAACTCCACCGAAGCTAGCCCCTTCACCTGGAATATCAATTTTTTCAACCAAAAGTAGCGTTAGCAGGCAATGAAGCGCTTTTGCAATTTGTTCGCCCACTAATACAGATCCATCACTTAGCGCAACAACCGTACAGTCCTCATATCTGTATCTTTCTACTAGTTCCGCAGCTAAAATCTGCCCAGCTTGTACGCGATTCTCAAAATACATATATTTAGTTTAGCAGTATACTAGTATTCATGCACTATTATGAAGTTGCGCCAAATAAAATTATTCGTGCGGGCTGTAATTCGTTTACATATTCTTCAAACGTGCCCCTTGAGATTGGCAAAATTGTTTTAGTAGAAGTCGGTAAAAAACAAACTATCGGCTTAATCATTAAAAAAGTCTCGAAACCTACCTACCCAACAAAATCCGTCTCATCTATCATTGAACAAACCCCAATACCAACAGAACTGGTTAAATTAACTCAGTGGATGGCAGAGTATTATTTAACTCCCCTTGCGACGGTTTTACAGACAATCCTCCCTAGTGGAATACAAAAAAATCGAAGAGTCAAAAACACTCCATTAATAATCACAAAGCGCAACCGAACAAATATTGTGTTCAATAAAGAACAGTCAGAGGCCATAAAAGCACTTTCTAAATCGAGTTCTGGTTCATTCCTTCTACAGGGTATAACGGGTTCAGGAAAAACAGAAATATACATAAAAGCTGCAAAAATGTCTGTTGAAAAAGGTATGTCCGTTATCGTATTGGTCCCAGAAATAGCCTTAACTTCACAACTACTTTCTGAATTTTCAAATCATTTTGATAACTTGCTGGTCACCCATTCAAAAATGTCCGAGTCAGCCAGGCATCAAATTTGGAAAGATGCATTATTATGTGTAAAGCCTTGTATAGTTATAGGACCAAGGTCAGCACTTTTTATGCCTATAAAAAATATCGGAACCATCATCGTTGATGAAGCTCACGAACCAAGCTACAAACAAGAAAAATCACCAAAATACTCAGCACTAAGAGTGGCAACTATGTTGGGTCGTTTCCATAACGCAAGGGTTATATTTGGAACTGCAACGCCAAATATTTCCGACCGCTATCTAGCCGAGCAATCCAATAGACCGATTCTATTTTTAAATTCTATCGCCAGGAAAAACAGTATTTCGCCAAAAGTTACTCTCGTTGATATGAAGAATCGCTCTAATTTTAATGGTCACCGTTTTTTATCAAAGCAACTCATAAAACAAATTGAGGATACTTTGAATGATAAAAAACAGATTCTTTTATTTCACAATCGTCGCGGAAGCACTAATATAACACTATGTGATAAATGCGGTTGGACTACTGAGTGTCCAATTTGTTTTTTGCCATTATCACTACATACCGACAATCATAAATTACGATGCCATATTTGTGGTTACACCAAAGACATCCCAACTTCTTGCCCAAATTGTGATAGTGTGAATATTATTCATAAAGGCATTGGGACAAAATTAATTGAAACCGAACTATCTAAATTATTCCCAGGTGCAAATATTGCTCGATTTGATGCTGACAATACAAACGACGAAGCAATTAATTCACGTTACGATGAACTTTATAGTGGAGTGATCGATATTGCAATTGGCACACAAATAGTTGCAAAAGGCTTAGACCTTCCCCACCTTAGAACTGTCGGGGTAATCCAGGCTGACACAGGACTATCTATACCAGATTTCAATACAAATGAACGAACCTTCCAATTATTAGCCCAAGTTATAGGTCGGGTTGGACGCAACGAATATCAAACTAATGTAGTTGTTCAGACATATCAACCGTCACATCCGAGTGTTAAATTCGGTCTAACTCAAAGCTATGAAGCGTTTTATTCTTATAATTTAGATGAACGAAAAAGGGGGAAATTTCCTCCTTTTACTTATCTTCTTAAATTAACTTGTGTTTATAAAACTGAAAAGGCTGCAATTAATAATGCAAAAAAATTAGCAGATGAACTTCGAATGAAGTCTCATGTTGACATTAAAATTCTTGGGCCAACCCCCGCCTTTTATGAGCGTTTGCACGGTACATACCGTTGGCAATTGGTTCTAAAAAGTCCAAAGCGTCAACATTTGATTGATATTCTAAAATTTGTCCCAATAAAATCATGGCAATTTGAATTAGACCCGACTAGCTTACTCTAGCTGCCCCTGGTATAATGGTATTGAATGAAAAAAGAGAGAATAATCGCACTGCCTAATCCTAATCTACGCACAAAGTCAAAAAAAGTAACATTTGTTACCCCAGAAACTAAAAAAATTGTTGATGAAATGACTGCGATTGCTTTGGATTGGGAAAATTCACGACCACACGAGATTAGCGCAGCTATTTCAGCTGTACAGGTTGATATTCTACAGCAAATTGTTATTATTCGAAGTGATTTCGAGGATAAAAATGTTCGCGATTTTACTGCTTTAATTAATCCAAAAATTGTAAAATTTGAAGGTGAAATTACCGAGGACTTTGAAGGTTGCTTAAGTGTCCCTGACGTTTATGGAAAGGTTCCCAGATACGATAAGATTCGCGTCAAAGCCCTCGATATTAACGGTAATGAAGTCCGTTTCAAAGCAGACGGATTTTTATCTAGAATTATTCAACATGAAATTGACCATGTAAACGGTATTGTTTTTATTGATCACATTCGCGAAAATAAAAATGCATTTTTTAAGCTTGACGAGAAAGGCGAGCTTCAACTTTTAGATTATGGCAAATACGTCAAAAACAGTAGTATTCTTTGGGACTGATAATTTCAGCTTAACTATCCTTCGCGGACTAGTTGAATCTGGATATGACGTTACAGCCGTCGTCACAAAACCAGACAGTAAAAGTGGACGCGGTCATAAACTTAATTTCCCCGATACAAAACGTTTCGCAATCGAACACAATATTAAAATTTTGCAACCTAAAAACGTTTCAGAAATAAACGAGGACATAAAAATATTAGGCGACAATGTTGTTGGGGTACTTGCCAGTTATGGCAAAATAATACCACAATCGACAATCGGATTATTCAACCCCGGTATAATTAATGTTCACCCATCATTACTCCCAAAATACCGAGGGCCATCCCCTATCGAATCAGTAATTCAAAATGGAGATGAAAAAACGGGCATTTCAATAATGCGACTAACCCCTGATATGGACGCTGGTCAAATTTACGGACAAATGACATATATTTTGTCTGGCAATGAAAACCGTATTGATTTACGTAAAAAACTTTCGGAATCTGGCGCTGAGATATTATTATCATTACTACCAGGTATTTTGAATGGTAAAATTAAACCGAAAAATCAGAACGAAAATGACGCGACCTATTGCAAGCTGCTTGCAAAAAACCAAGCTAGATTAGACGTTAAGGAAATGACAGCTGCTGCAGCAGATCGAAAGATACGTACATTTAGAGGCCTTTTTAACACAAAACTTGATGTATTAGGTCATTCTATTTCAGTAACAAAAGCTCATGTAACAAACGAATCAAAAACCCCCCTAGATATAAAATTCAAAGATGGCAATTATTTATCAATTGACGAGTTAATCGCCCCAAGTGGACGCACAATGCCCCCAAAAGAGTTTCTAAATGGCTATATTAATTAGCTGTGTTTCCTAAAATTACTGAACGATTAGCTATGACTTCTTTTTTTAGTTCTTCTAGTACTTGTGCGACAACATCACGATAATCAGGACGGTTAACTTCAAGCCATTTTGTGGCTGCATATTCTGATTGTAAATTAATATCGCTTACATCAAGTCCGGATGTTTTTTGAATCTTCAAAAAATTCGAATCAGTATGATAATTTGGTGCGTATTTTGCTAACCAAGAAACAACAATATCCTTTTTACGATCAATAATGGCTTCGAATTCAGCCAGTTGCTCGTCGCTCATCCCGTCAGATAATTTCGTCCCCACACGAAGCTCAAGTTCATCATATATATGTTGCAAAAACGGCTTTTTTTGTTCTTCTGGTAATTCATTTAGCCCGATTTCGTCTAAAAATTTTTCATCTAATTGAAACATGATACTATTACCTTCCCCTCAATTTCAAATATACCTTTATTTAAGTGTACGCTTTACAAGCTCTCGGGTAAAGAGCTCTAGTCTATCCCCCTCTTCAAGCAACAACTTCTTCGATGTTTTTAAACTCAAACCACACATCTCACCCTCGAAAACCTCCTTAGCCTCTTGTTGTTGGCGCTGAACACCTACGACTTTAACCTCCGTAATCTGTTCCTTACCACGCTTTACCCTAGCCAAAACGCCTGCAGTGGCCTTACCGCTGCTTACCTCTCCTCCAGCAATAACTTCGTCCTTAAGTGTCCTAAACACACCTTTTACCACCAACGTCCCTACTTCAGTCTCAACTACTTCAGGCGACAACAAGGCCTCCATTGATTCGCGTGCATCATCAAGCAACTTATATATAACATCAAACATCCTAACATTAACATGATCCCTAGCAGCTAGTCGCTTTACGGCTGGTGAAATTTCAACATTAAATCCATAAACGATGGTTTTTTCATTAGCAGCTAATCGAATATCATTTTCAGTGATATTCCCCACACCACTCCCAATAATTCGTAACGAGATTTCGCCCTGTGTATCAATAATTTTCAAGCTGTTAATAACAGAAGTTAACGACCCCTGCACGTCAGCCTTAACAATTACCTTCAAATCTTGAGACTCGTGTTTTAGACTCATCATTTTTAGTAAATCAGCCCCTGTGATATTTGTACTGGCCGCATTTTTCTCGGATTCAATACGGGCAATCGAAACTCGTTGTCGTGCTTCTTTCTCGTTTTTTACAATTACAAAATCATCCCCAAATCGTGGTAATTCTTTAAATCCTGTAACGGTCGCAGGAGTCGAAGGTCCCGCTTCTTTAAGAGTTTTTCCAGAAAAATCAAGTAAAGTGCGAACTTTGCCGTAAGTCGATCCAGCAACCAAGAAATGACTTGGTTTTAACACGCCCTGCATGACAAGTAGCCCAACAACAGGACCACGTCCAACTTCCATATGTGATTCAATTACTAAACCTTCAGCTGGAATATCAATATCTGCCTTCAAATCTTCTAAATCTGCCACCAAAAGTACTAAATCGAGTAGTTTATCAATGTTTTCACCTGTTTTAGCACTAACCTCAACCATTACGGTATCGCCTCCCCATTCTTCGGGGTTTAGACTATGTTCAGAGGCAAGCTGAGCTTTGACTCTGGCTGAATCGGCTGTCTCTTTGTCTATTTTATTGATTGCAACTACAATTTTTGCGTTAGCAAGTTTCGCAAATCTAATAGCTTCAACTGTTTGAGGCTTTACCCCGTCATCTGCTGCGACGACTATCACCACTACATCAGTCAGTTCCGCACCATGCTGACGGAGTGCTGCAAACGCTTCGTGACCTGGTGTATCAAGCAAAGTAATCGAACGATCTGCATGTACGGTTTGATATGCGCTAATATACTGCGTGATACCACCTGCCTCACCGTCAGCTACTTTAGTTTTCAAAATTGCATCCAAAAGACTGGTTTTACCGTGATCTACGTGCCCCATAACCGCAACAATAGGAGGCCTAGCAACAGCTGAATCCGATAGTTTATGCTCTTTTTTAACGCTAAGGTTTGTTGTTTCTTTTTTCTCTAAGGTGACATCCAAAATCCCTAGTTCTTCGATAATAATCGAAGCAGTCTCGAAATCAATATGCTGGTTAATTGTCGAAACAATGCCGTTTTTAAACAGTTCACCAATCAAATTAGTAACCGGAAGGTTTAACTTTTCAGCAAGTTCACCTACGGTTATAGAATCGGCAATAACGATAATTTTTTCAGCCATTCCGTAAGCTCCCTTCTGCCCTCATGGGCTAAATTAACGTTTATTTTTTGGCTTTAGCTGCAGAAGTTTTAGTGGTTTTTGTGGTTTTAGACTTACTAACAAGACTTAAGGAAATCTTACGATTTTCTTTTTCGACATCCAAAACAACAAATTCTTTGCGTTCGTTCAATGTAAAGACTTTTTCTGGATCAATATCATCACCGCCACCAAGTTCACTCACATGGACTAAAGCCTCTACGGCGGGGCTAATCTGAACAAATGCCCCAAACGGTGTAATA
The DNA here is from genome assembly GCA_964531915.1 of uncultured Saccharimonas sp. (SeqCode). Classification (GTDB taxonomy): domain Bacteria; phylum Patescibacteriota; class Saccharimonadia; order Saccharimonadales; family Saccharimonadaceae; genus UBA1547. Next base: position 29,056 of record CAZHFQ010000008.1, read on the forward strand.
CGGGTAATTGTGCCTTCGACTTTATCACCTGATTTAAATTGATCAACCTCGGTCATCCATGGATCTTCGGATAATTGTTTGATACTAAGACTTAGACGATCTTTATCGATAGCAATAATTTTGGCATCGATAGCCTCACCAACTTTCACGTAATCTCCTGGGTTATTTACTCTTTCCCAACTAATTTCACTAATATGAACCAGGCCTTCGATACCTTCAACATTTACGAATACACCATAATCAACAACACCGGTGACAACACCCTTAACTTTATCGCCAACTGTGAGTTTTTCGAATCGTGCAGCTAAACCGTCTTTTATAGCTTCTTTTTCACTAAAAATTAGTTTGTTTGCTTTACGATCACAATCCAAAATGCGAACTGTTAGTCTTTTACCAATCAAAATATTCAGACGTTGCAATATTTCGTCCTTATCACTTCCACCAACACGTGGATAGTGTTCGGCAGATAACTGTGAAACCGGCAAAAACCCACGTACCCCATCATATTCAACCAAAAGACCACCACGATTTGCGTCGTAGGGTGATACCTCTATAATCTCGCCTGCTTCCATTCTTGCGATGACCTCATCCCAACCGCGATCTTTAGCGGCTTTACGAAGGGAAAGTAATGAATATCCATTATCAAGCTCTGTATCTACAATACTGGCAGCTATTTCGTCCCCGATATTAAGATTTCGATAAAAACCTACTTCACGACGTGGAACTAAGCCAATACCCTGCACCCCTAAATCTACCAATACTTCATGTTTACGAATAGTTAAAACTATTCCTACGATTGAATCACCTTGTGCTAATTGCTTTACGCTGTCACCTTCGGCAGCGAGCAAATCATCCATTGTTGTGGCTTTTTTTGCCATAAGTCTTACTTAAGACCCCTTCCTTAAATTAATATTTCTGAGGTACATTCTTAAAACAACACCTCAAGACTGCTTTTAATTGTACCCCATATAAGAGGACAAGTCAAAGGGGATGTACTTGTAATTTCCGAGACATCAAATATGATACAGCGGCGGCGACTAATAGGTAAATGCCAAAAATCTCGTTAATTGACAGTTCTACCCCAGTTGCTGGTAAATCTTCTGGTTGTGTCGCCGTTGTTGGTACATTTACTGTTTTATTATTAGTGGCAGTTTCAGTATTACTTGTCTTTGCTGACTCTGTATTAGTTGAGGATTTTTCTGTATTACTTTCATTTTTATTCGATGCGATCGACTGATTTTTGCGAGCCTGTATGCCACGTTGATTCAATAAATACACCCCCCCAACTAATCCAGCAATCAAAATAACACTTACAACAATAAAAATTGCGACCGAACCACCCTGATTTGTTCGTCGAACCATAACAATTACCTCTGTTTATATACACTTATTATGCATCTATTATCGCTAATAATCAACCCGAATATATTATGATACACTATTAATATGTTAGTAGCAGTTGATACAGGAGGAACAAAAACTCTCGTTGCCAGTTTTGGCGAAGACGGTGTTTTATACAAGCATGTTAAATTTGCTACCACCCACGATCCGCTCGAATACATTGAACTGTTAC
>CAZHFQ010000009.1:0-29164 GCA_964531915.1 uncultured Saccharimonas sp. (SeqCode)
AAGTGGGATTTACTAGATGCAGTTCGTATGACGAGGGCGCTTCGTCCTGACGGGATTAATTGGCCAGTTGATGAAAAGGGTGTGGCGACAAATAGGCTAGAGGCAGTAGGCAAAGTAAATAAAATAAATCATTCAAAAGCCCATGATGCCTTAAGTGATGTCGAAGCTTTGATTGGGATTACAAAACTAATTAAAGAAAAACAACCACAATTATACGACTATTTATTTAAAATGAGCGATAAAAAAGAAGTTAAAAAACTCGTTAATTTAGATGATAAACAGCCGTTTGTTTATGTTAGTGGCAGGTTCGATTCTGATTTTAATAAAGCAACAGTTGCGTTTCCGTTGACAGCTGGCAGGAACGGTAATGTAATTGTCTATGATTTACGCTATAATCCGACTCCATTTATAAATATGAGCGTGAAAGAAATCACGAAGAAGCTCTTTGCCAGCTGGGAAGAACGCCAAGATGAAAATTTTGTGAAATTGCCAATCAAAGAACTCAAATACAACCGCGCTCCGGCAGTAGCACCATTGGGGGTATTAGAGCAAAACGACGGTTGGAAAAAGATAAAATTGGACGAGTTAATAATTAAGAAAAATAAAAGTATTTTATTATCTTCGCCTGGATTTTCTGAAAATATTCGCACAATTTACGAAAATCGTGAAGAATTCAAAAAATCAACTGATCCAGAAGCGCAATTATATGACAGCTTTCTACCTGATGGGGATAAAATGCGAACCGAGGTTATAAGGAGTGCCGATGAAAACGGTCTGGTTGATTTACATCCAAAATTTATTGACGAACGGCTTGAACCATTACTTTTGCATTACAAAGCACGTAATTTTCCGAAAAGTTTATCCGAAGATGAGGTGACTAAGTGGGAGTATTGGCGCTGCGAACGAATCACAGAGGGATTACCAGTTTATATGAAAACCCTACAAAGATTATCGTCAACAACAACCGATGAAAATAAACAATTTTTATTGCAAGAACTACATTTATGGGCTGAAAGTATAATGACCGTAGATACAGAATAATTAGATTTGCTTTAGATGTCGATTTTTGGATTGAGCTTATTTGGAATCGGAAATATGACGATTTTGTATTTTTGGTTCTTTGAAATATGCAACAACTAAAGTTGCGACAATTACAGATAGTCCGAACATTTGTTCTGGGGTAAGTTGAATATTGGTTCCTGGAATTACCCCAACGAAAAAGAACATCATTAATGAATATCCAAAATTAACTGAATCCAGTATCATTAACAAACTAGATACTAAACAAAAAATTACGATAAACTTCTTCATAGTGTATAAGAACTATAACTGTAAAAAGTTATTAATACAACTATAAGCGTTATATGTCAATGCATTGTTTTTCTCCGTATCTTTCCTTTCACTGTGATAAACAATAGTCAATCTCGTTTCGCGTTAATTAATACAATCCAGTCAACTATGTATCCTGCGTAACTTGCTGTTGGAATAAATGTATGTGATGGCAGACGGTTGAAAAAGCGTAACGAGTACGAAATTGAATTTCTCCAACAACACTGGAAAAAAGTGCCAAAACAGCGTATAATGGTCGGGTTATGCCAGAGGTGATTAAGGTTGTTGGCGCACGCGAACATAACCTAAAAAATATTAGTGTCGAAATTCCACGCGATAAATTCGTGGTTATTACTGGTTTGTCTGGTTCGGGGAAATCTAGTCTGGCGTTCGATACCGTATATGCCGAAGGAAAACGGCGTTATGTCGAAAGTCTATCGAGCTATGCTAGGCAATTTTTAGGATTGATGGAAAAGCCAGATGTTGATCATATTACCGGACTTAGTCCTGCTATTAGCATTGATCAAAAATCGACCAGTCATAACCCGCGTAGTACAGTTGCAACTGTAACTGAAATTTATGACCATTTGCGACTATTATTTGCTAGGATTGGAGTGCCGCATTGTCCGATTTGTGGCAAGACAGTGACTAGACGTACGTCAGAAACAATTATTGATGAAATTATGAAACTTCCAGATGGTGCTAAACTGATGATTCTAGCTCCGATTGTAAAAGGTAAAAAAGGGGAATTTGCCCATATCCCTGAACAATATGGTAGGGTTGGATTCGCAAGGGCTCGAGTTGATGGGGTTGTTTATGCGCTTGATGAGTTTCCGACTCTGGATAAAAATTACAAACACAATATCGAGATCGTGGTTGATCGGATTGCTCTTTCAGATGATATGTTGAGTCGAGTGACTCAATCAGTCGAGCAAACTTTGGAAATATCTGACGGGATAATTGAAGTGTTAAATACTGATGACAGTTCATTGACAGCATACAGCCAGCGATATGCTTGTTTAGATCACCCAAACGAAGATATCCCCGAACTAGAGCCTCGACTTTTTAGTTTTAACGCACCACAAGGGGCATGTCCTGTTTGTACAGGTCTTGGTAATAGGCTAGAGGTTGATCCTGATTTGGTTTTTAACCCAAATTTGACAATTTCTGAGGGGGCAATTCGTCCATATAATCGAGTAAATAGTGATGCTTGGTATATGAAGCGTCTGGTTGAGGTTGCTCAGGCACACGGTTTCAGTGTAAAAACACCAGTTGGAAAGTTGTCAAAAGAGGATCTTGATAAAGTACTTTATGGCACTGGTGACCAAAAATATACGGTACAGTTGGGGAACGGCCGAACATACGAATCTACATATGAAGGTGTTATTCCAAATCTTGAAAGACGCCACAAAGAGACCGATAGTGACTTTATGCGTCGGGATATAGAACGATTTATGCGTGAGCGTAAATGTAATACATGTAAGGGAGCTAGATTAAAACCGGTTGTTCTTGCAGTTACAATTCACGGTATGAATATAATGGATATTTGTAATCTGGATATCGATAATGCACTTGTTTTGTTTCAAAATACACTAAAACTTAACGAACAAGAATCATTCATTGCCAAGCAAATTATCAAAGAGATTATTGCTAGGCTTAGTTTTATGAATAATGTCGGCTTGAATTATCTAGAACTTTCAAGAGCGGCAAACACACTTTCTGGCGGCGAAGCTCAACGTATTCGCTTGGCGACTCAAATTGGTTCGGGGTTACAAGGCGTTTTATATGTATTAGACGAACCCTCGATCGGGCTGCATCAACGCGATAACCATCGTTTAATTGGAACCTTAAAACATCTACGAGACTTAGGAAATACGGTGATAGTTGTTGAGCATGACGATGATACGATTCGAAATGCTGATTACCTTCTAGATATCGGGCCTGGTGCTGGAATTGCTGGTGGTCATGTTGTGGCGGCTGGAACTCCTGATGAAGTTTCGAAAAACAAAAATAGCATTACTGGTAGATATTTAGCCAGATTGGAAAAAATAGATGTACCCAAAAAACGTCGATCCTTACAAAAAGACAAAGCTCTAATTATTCGCGGAGCCAAAGAAAACAATCTTAAAAACATTGATGTAAAGTTCCCATTAAATGTGCTAACAGTCGTTAGTGGAGTAAGCGGAAGTGGGAAATCAACGTTGGTTAACGACATTTTAGCCAAGGAGTTATCGGCCAGGCTTCACCGTTCTCACGTTGTTCCGGGGTCTCATGAAAATATCGAAGGAATTAATTTACTCGATAAGGTTATCGTAATCGATCAATCGGCAATTGGACGAACTCCTCGCTCGAACCCAGCCACCTACACCGGTGTTTTTACAGCAATCCGTGAACTGTTCGCCTCTACCCCTGAATCAAATATTCGTGGTTATAAATCTGGACGATTTAGTTTTAATGTTAAAGGGGGTCGTTGCGAAAATTGTCGAGGTGATGGTGTTATTAAAATAGAGATGCATTTTTTACCAGATGTTTATGTAACCTGTGATGTTTGTAAAGGAAAACGATATAACCGTGAGGCGCTGGAAATTAAGTACAAGGGCTCAACAATTAGCGATATTTTGGATATGACTGTTGATCAAGCTGCTAAATTTTTCGAAAATATTCCTGCGATTTCCAGAAAACTGAATACTTTAGTTGAGGTAGGGCTGGGATATATTAGACTCGGACAACCAGCTACGACTTTCAGTGGTGGAGAAGCGCAACGCATAAAACTTGCAACCGAACTGTCACGACGTGCAACTGGGAAAACTTTATATATTCTTGATGAGCCGACAACTGGATTACATACTGATGATGTAAAACGTTTGCTTATAATTTTGCAAAAACTTGTCGCCAGTGGGAACAGCATGGTTATTATCGAACATAACTTAGATGTAATAAAAGCAGCTGATTATATTATCGATATGGGACCAGAAGGCGGCCAAGGAGGCGGTAATATTATTGCCTATGGCACGCCCGAACAAGTTGCAAAAATTGAAGATTCGTTTACCGGTCAATATTTAAAAAAACTAGTCTAGATTAAGAAGTTAACATCAGATTAACGAGAAATATGTTTCTTGGGATTGTTATGTTGGATCACAGACAAATCTATAAAAATAACTACAGCTAGAATAATTAAACTAAGTCCCAGCGAGGCCGCAACGTCTGTTAACCAATGATAACCGAGGTATAGCCGACTTAAGGCGATAATACTTGTACCAAATAAGGCGGCAGTTGCCCAAATCCAGAGACGCGAAAAACTAAAGTGTCTTGAATAAATCAAATATCCAAGAACAAAAAGAAAGGCTGCCATACCAATCGTATGTCCAGACGGAAACGAAAAATCGGTTTCAAATAGCGGAACCATATCAACCTGAGGTGGACGAGCATCCATGATAACTAGTTTTAAAACCATAGATGTAAGTGCAGCAATCGCAACTGATCCAGTTAATAAAACGGGACGCCAAATCTCTTTAGTTTTATACATCCAAATAGATGCAAAAGAAATTACGATGATTGCAAAAACCAAAGGGTTCGCGATTGTGGTAGTAATTTTTGCAACTGTTGTGACAGTCAAATCTCGATGGCTCACCATCCATGATAAAATCGGTTGGTTCAGCTCACCTAGGGAAAAACCGCCGCGCATACCTAAATAAGCAATTATAAATATTATGATTCCAACAGTCAGGCTAATAGAAGCAATTAAAATATTTCTTTTTACATCTATAATCTCATTTCTTTTAACAGATATTTTTTTCAAAACCACCCCGCAGACTTATTTATTTCGTTCGAAAATCTTTTTCAATTCTAATTTTGTTGTGTTCCAAATTGCCTGTCTTTGTTCTTTATTTTTTAAGAATTGATAAAGTGCTGGGGACACCGAAAGTATTAATATCAGAGCAATCGCAGGCAGTAAAATCGTATCAATATCAACACCAAAGTCCTTTAGAACTTTTCCCAGAAAGAATCCAAGAAGGGTAACGCCTACTGTCCAAATAAGACCGCCAATAATGTTAAAAATCATAAAAGTTCTGTATTTCATTTTCGCTATACCGGCAATTAGCGGAACAAAAGTTCTTATTACTGGGATGAATCTTGCTATTATTAACGTTTTCCCGCCATGTTTATCATAGAAATCCTGAGCTTTTTGTACATTTTCCTGTTTGAAAAGTAAAGAATTAGGTTTTTTAAAAAGCCTTGGGCCGACTTTTTTACCAAACCAATATCCGACACTAGCCCCAGTAACTGCGGCAATAAACAATACCAAAATGACAAAATATATATTTAGATTTAGTTTAAATGTGTTTGTTCCTTGTAATAAAAAACCAAGTGTAAAAAGTACGCTATCGCCAGGGAAAAAGAAACCAATCAATAAGCCGTTCTCAGCAAAAATAATTGCCGCAACCACAATAAGTGCAGCCAAAGGTCCGGCAGTTTGCGCAAACTGTACAAGGTCAAATCCAGGAATCATACTTTAATTATTTTAGCATGGCAGCTGTAAATGTTATACTATATATCAAGTTACTATTTAAACGACGGAGACAGGATAAAGAGGTGAACTATATTTCATTGAAATTGGACGAACGAACATTAGAAGGTAAAAAACTTGCGAAGCTTCGCGAAGACGGATTAATACCTAGTATTATTTATGGAGGACATGATGAACCAATTATGACTCAATCAAAACAAGTCGAAACGACCAAGATTGTACATACGGCTGGTAAACACACGCCAGTAAGTTTAGTAATTGGTGGTAAAAAGAAACTAGTCATCATTAAAAGCATTGATGTGGATCCGGTCAAACACATCGTAAGACATGTTGCATTTCACACTATCAAGCAAAATGACATTATTACTACCGAAGTCCCAATTGTATTAATAGGCCAAGGTGAAAGTGCTGCTGAACGAGCCGGGCTGGTTATTTTACAAGCTATTGAGCGTATAGAAATAAAGGCAAAACCAGCAGACTTGCCAGAATCCCTAGAATTATCGATTATCGATCTAGCAACAACAGACGACAAAATATCCATCAGCGACATTAAGCTTCCTGAGGGGGTAGAATTCGCCGATGCAGATCAAGATCTAGAACTAGTTATAGCTAATGTGTACGAGCCGAGCGCTCTTCAAGCCGCTAACGAAGCTGCGGGGGGTGATGCCGAGGCTGAACAAGAATCCGAAGTTCCTATTGAAGGCGAAGAAGAGATTCCTGTCGAAGGTGAAGAAAAACCTACTCCAGAATCATCAGACTCTGAAAATAGTCAGCAAAAATCTTAGTCCTCTATAAAACCACCAGATTGATGTGACCAAAGTTTAGTGTAAATACCCTTATTGGCTAGCAGCTCGCTGTGTGTGCCTTGCTCGATAATTTTGCCATCATCAAGGACGATAATTCTATCCAATTTTGCAATCGTTGACAGACGATGTGCAATCACGATACTCGTCCTTCCTTTCATTAGTTTTGTTAGCGCCTTTTGGATTAATATTTCATTTTCGCTATCAAGAGCAGAAGTTGCTTCGTCGAGTAACAAAATAGGGGAGTTTTTTAATATTGCCCTAGCAATTGCGATCCGTTGACGTTGACCACCACTCAATTTTATGCCTCTTTCTCCAACGATTGCATCAAGTCTTTGAGGAATTCTTTTAATGAATTCATCCGCACTAGCTTGTCTTGCCGCGTGCCAAACCTCTTCGTTGGTGGCTTTTGCACATCCATAAGCTATGTTTTCGCGTAGCGTGCGATGGAATAACATCGGTTCTTGCGGAACATAAGCAATGGTTTCTCGCAGACTTTTTTGTGTAACATTTCTAATATCATGACCATCAATTAGAATTGAACCATCTGTGACATCAGAAAATCTTAAAAGTAAATGAGTAATAGTTGTTTTTCCAGAACCAGAGTTGCCAACTAGTCCTATTTTTTCACCTGCAGCAATTGATAAATTGACACATTGTATAACGTCTTCTTCGATATCATCATAGCGGTATGAAACATTTTTTAGTTCTATGGTGGGGCTGATATCATGCAATTCTACAGCCTTTGGTGGGTCATGCAATAGAGTTTCTTTTGCGATCATGTCACTCATTGGTGCTGCAGCCAGTAACGCTTGATCATAACCATTTAATATTCCACCAAGTTCAAATACCTGTGAGGTAATTCGTTGTAAATAGGTAAGTATGAATATAACAATAGCAATCTCCATTTGATTATTAAGAACAAGGTAAGCGCAAAGTCCAATAGCAACAATTTGCACAATAATCATTAACCCGATTCTGGCAGATCCTTCAGCGCCGAGAAAGCCGAAATCTTTTATGTGAGCTTTTTTATAAAGATTATGTTGATCTGAAATAGTTTTAATCTCGGCATCTTCTGCTGCAAACGTCTTGACGATCAGATTGTTAGTGAAGGCGTCAGCAATACTGCCATGTATTTGACCAGTTAATTCTTTTCTGGCATGTCGCCAAGGCGCTCGTTTATTTATGCTCCATTTAACCTGTATGGTTAAACCGGCAATTAATACAGCCAATACAGCCGCCATAATTATTGATTGGGTAGCGACAATATACAAACCTATACCAACTGATAAAACAAATCCAAGAGTTCTAATAATTAATAAATCCTGAATATCAATTTGGCTTCTTACGAAATCGATAAATCGGCTTGTTAATGCACCTACTTTTTCATTAGTGAAAAAACGCATGTCTTTACGGATTAACTTTTCAAATGTTTCTGTAGCCAAATTTGAGCGTACGTTTGCCTCATGTCGTGCAAGAGTCTGAAAACCAACAAAATTAAAAATAGTTCCAACTAATCCGATAACAGTTGCCCATGTTAAATTGTGCCACATAGCTATCTGGTTTTTATTTGCTAATTCTCCAATCGTTTGTCCTAAATAATAAGGCAATATTGTATTCATTAGAAGTCCCGCAATAGGTATAGAGAATAGTGAAATAAAGAAACTAGTTCGATATTTTTTAATTTGCTCCCAGTAGAGCATAAGTGTGTGCTTATTTGTGTCCAAGAAAAATAACCCCTTCTTTCATTATCTGACACGTCATTGCGTGATTTAAATAGAGGACCCTCGGGTCATAATGTAGTAATTATGCATGAATATCTAAGTGAGCGCAAGGGAAAAATGTATAATTGTATATATGGATGATGTACTGAGGGCAAAACTTAAGACTCTTCCCTTAAAATCAGGGGTTTATTTTCACAAAGATAAAACTGGTGAAATTATTTATATTGGTAAAGCAGCGGTTTTAAAAAATCGAGTTAGGCAATATTTTCAAAATTCTAAAAATATGGATGTAAAAACACGGGCGTTAGTCTCCGAGATTGTTGACACCGATTGGGTAGAAACCGAAAGTGAGATTGATGCGCTGTTTTTAGAGGCCGAAATGGTAAAGCGCTATATGCCGCGTTTTAATATTTTGTTACGTGACGACAGGTCATTAATATTTATAAGAATAGACATGAAAAATGACTGGCCGTATATTAGCTTTACTCGTAATCCGTCTGATGACGGAGCGGAATATTTCGGTCCGTTTTTTAACAGTTTTGCGGTGAAAAAAGCTCTCAGATATTTACGCCGAGTTTTCCCACACTACGTAAAAACACCCAAACAATTTGCAAGGTGGAACCTTGCAAATGATAAAAAGCTTGATTTAGACGATTATCTGGGTCTTTCGCCGACCAATATGACATCCGATGAGTATAAGGCAAACTTACGTAAATTAATCAGTTATATAAAAGGCAACCGAAAATCCATAGTTAGCGAACTTAAAAAAGATATGGATATTGCTGCAAAATCACAAAATTTCGAAAAAGCGGCGTCAATTCGTAATAAACTACGTAATTTAAGTGAACTACAAAAACGGATTATGTTTGGTGACAAGGAATTTTTAGACATCAGTAAAGACACAGCCTTAAACGACCTAACCAAATTACTGGAATTGTCCAAAATTCCAACTCGTATCGAAGGTTTTGACGTCTCACATATGAGCGGTGAATCAGTGGTTGCTAGTATGGTTGTATTTACAAACGGGGTCAGTGACAGGAGCCAATATCGCAAATTCAAAACTCGCAACGAACATAATGACGATTACTACAATATGAATGAAACTATCGCCAGGCGACTTAGCCAAAAAAATATAAAAAGCTGGGGCAAGCCGAACTTAGTTTTAATTGACGGTGGGAAAGGACAACTCGAGGCTGCGCTTCGGGCACGTAATCTGTTATTGAATGAAAAAGATCAATATAAAATGCCATTTATTGGACTAGCAAAGAAAGATGAACAAATTGTTATAAAAAATATTAATATTAATCAACGCAAACTAACCGAACTTGACGGATATCTGACTCTAACAAATGATTTTACCTTGATAAATTTACCGAAATCTACCCATATAGTTAAACTACTTCAGCGTATCCGTGATGAATCGCATCGTTTTGCGATTAGCTACCATACATCGCTAAAGCGCACTAAACAGACAACAAGCATATTGGATGAAATCCCTGGTATTGGTTCAAAAACTCGTACAAAATTAATCCGAAAATTTGGTAGTATCAGGGGTCTAAAAAATGCCAAGGAAACAGAAATGGTCAAATTAATTGGTAAATCAAAAACAAAACTTGTCATTGGATATATAAAAGCGTTATAATCCTAACTAAGCATATGCGTGGTAATAAAAATAACAAACGCAATTATTTAAAAGGTTCACATCTAAAGTCAGCCTTTACTCTTATAGAGCTCGTTGTAGTTTTTGCTATTATTGGTATTTTGGTGACAATTACTGTTGTTAGTTACAACGGCTGGAAGCAATCGACAGTTGCAGCACAATTGAAAAGTGACCTTAGTAACGTCGCCTCGGCTATGGAAAATGTCCGAACTTTTGACAATTCCTACCCAACAACAGTTCCAAACACATTCAATCCTAGTAAAGGAGTTACATTAACTGGCGGCAGCGAAGATGGCAAAACGTTTTGTGTTTCTGCAACAAATTCACAGTTTCCAACACTTCACTTTTATATTGATTCAACCATGAGTGGTCAGGCTGCTCAATCTGGCGTATGTCCTTTGACTCAAAAAACCCTAACACTTATTGCTGACAGTGGTGGTTCGGTGTTAGGCGATGGTACTTATGACAAAGATTCAACCCAAACAATAACAGCTACACCCGATTCCTATAATGATTTTAGTGGATGGACTGGTGATGACGGATGTGTAGTTAACGAAGGGACAGATTATACCACTACAGCAAGCCATCCGATAACTATGGACACCGATAAAACCTGTACAGCACACTTTACCCCAATACTAATTGCATGTACACCACCAGCACCAAATACCTCGCAAAATACTGTAGGCTCTACTACAACGTGGTCATGGACGCCGGCTTCTTGTTCTGGTAATAGCACTAGATATCAATATCGATATACGATTTCTCCAGCCGGCTATGATTCAGGTTGGGTAGAAACTAGCTCGCCACCAGTTGCCTTCACAACCTCTACCGAGGGGCAAACTTACACAGTATCTGTACAAACCCAATTTTATAATCCAGCCACAAGCACTTCTTGGAGTGCATCAGGCTCAGACAGTTATAGCAGAGGCATTACATCCCCTTCAGCTCCAATTACAACTGTTAGCCCTAGTGTTACAGCCACTGTTACAGCAGTTTCATGTGCTTCAGGGCTAACTGCTCAGTATGGCATTGCCAGTCGAACTAATGATGGGACATGGAGTGCATTTTCGGCCTGGTCTACTACACGGACTTCTAGCCAAGCAGCTGCTGACGGTGTTAAATATGGCTATAAAGCCCAAGCTCGCTGCTATTTGGATGCCTCGCATATTAGCGCAATCTCTACTGGAATTGAAGGCACATATACTGATCCAATTGGAGTTTGTGGGCCTCCAAGTGTAACAGCTAATACAGTCAGTTCGACTACTACTTGGTCATGGTCTGCTGTAAGCGGAGCATCTGGTACAAGTACTAGGTACCAGTATCGTTACACGATTTCGCCATCTGGTTATGATTCGGGTTGGGTTGCAACTGGTTCAAATTCGGTGGCGATGACAACTTCGACCCAAGGTCAAACCTACACTGTAGCTGTTCAATCTCAATGCTACAATGACAATACGTCTAGTGCCTGGAGTGGGTCTGGTTCGGTCAGTTATTACAGACCAATAACCTATACCTTAACTCTTGGCGGTTCTTATGGGACTTACGGTGGGGCGGGGACTTATACAGAGGGTTCAACCGCAACAATGACCGATACTCCGACCTCAACTTATTATTTCAATAGCTGGTCTGGTAGCACAGGTTGTAGCGGCTCTCAAAACCACACAATACTCATGAATGCGAATAAATCATGTACTGCCACAAATACGCACTGGATTCCTGGATATCCAGGTTCACAACTGGATGGTAAGTATGTGTATTACAAAGATGACGACACTCAGCGGCGGTTTAAGGTAAATCTAAACGCTGATAACGATACTTGGTCCCAGATTGGGGTTGACCCTCTCAACGTTAATCATCGCGACCTCAGGGATCCTATGGTCGAAACAGGTTTGACCTGGGGTACGTGGTACCCAGCTCAATACAACTGTTCATTAATTGGTGGTCGCTTACCGCTGGTTTCCGAAGCCGCATCAATAGCATCATACTTGTCTTATTACGGCAATAATTTTGATCTTGTTGAGGGGTATAGGACTGCCGCCGAGAATAAAGACAACACCCAACAAACATATAATAGAAAGATGGCAACGAATTCACTTGCTGTTAGTGATAAAGACAGCTCAAATCCAACCCGCTGTGTCAAAGGTTCATACTAGTAGGTTTGTGGTATAATTAACAGAGTTATATGAAGAAAAAATATTATGTTTTTTTAGCCAGATGGCTGGTAAATTCACTTGGGTTATGGATATCCGTGCTTTTATTGGGGACAGGATCAACCAATATCCATGTTAGTGTCGGTATCGTTGGTTTTTTGTTAGCTGGTTTAATCTTTTCAGTTATTAACAGTATTCTAAAGCCATTGGTAGTTATTTTGTCATTGCCTGCAATTTTGCTGACCCTGGGGTTGTTTATGATAGTGGTAAATGGCTTGATGGTATATATTTCTTTGAGGTTGGCACCCGGTATTTCAATGACATTTTTCAACTCAATTCTTACCGGAATTATTCTTAGTCTGTTAAACTATATAGTAAGTACTGTGATAGTTTTAAGGAAATCGAAAAATGCTAATTAAAGGGATAATATGAATATTGACTATATTTTACAAATTACTACAGTCGCGTCAGCCGTATTGATGGCATTGGCGATTCTTTTGCAGCAACGTGGGGCGTCACTTGGGGCTGGTTTTGGCAGTTCGGGCGAACTTTTTACAACTCGTCGCGGGATTGATAAAAATCTGTTTGAGGTGACTATTATTTTGTCGGTTATTTTCGTCCTCTCGATACTAACCGGGCTAATTTTGCCCGCTTTTCGATAAGGGACTTTATGGTGAATAAAAAGAGTGATTTATGGAATAGACTACCAGGATCCAACCTTGATAAAAAATCCCTAACAAAACGAATGCGAAAAGTTGAAGGGGCAACCCTCAGGCATGCCCATAAATTTTTAATTAAAAGGTGGGATAATGTTCGGGATGTTCAGCGTAATGTTATTTTTTGGATCCTTGCTCTTGGAGTATTGATTGCGGCAACTGGTTTTCAGCTTTCGTGGAATCAACAAAGTTACCAAACCACGGCTCCTGCCAGGGATGGGACATACGCTGAGGCAGTATTAGGGTCAGTCGATACTTTAAATCCGTTATTTGCAAAAACAAGTGCTGAACAGTCAGCCAGCTACCTCATGTTTTCTCGCATCCTGAATTACGATAAAACCGGTCATTTAAACTATGACCTTGCAACAAACATTAGTATAAATGAAAATAATACAGTCTATACAGTTAGTATAAAACCAGACATAATGTGGCATGACGGGGCTAGATTAACCGCCGAGGATATAGCGTTTACAGTTGATTTAATGAAAAACCCAGATACTCGTTCGGTTTTTAGTGGGTGGGAGGACATTACAGCCAGGGCGATTGATGATTATACAATTCAATTTACGCTGAAATCGACATTTGCTGCTTTTGAAAACGCCTTAATTTTCCCTATTCTTCCTAAACATGTCCTAAGTAAGGTTTTACCTTCAAACCTTCGAGAGAATAATTTCAGTCAAAATCCAATTGGCAGTGGCTCTTTCAAATTTAATCTTCTACAGGATGTTGATATTAATTCTGGACGAAAAGTCATATATATGTCTAGAAATAACAGTTATTATAATGGGATCGCCAATCTAGCACGTTTCCAACTACATACCTATGGAACTGAGGATGCGATTGTAAAAGCTTTGTCAAAAAATGAAGTAAGCTCTGCAACGGATTTATCACCTGCCAACATTGGGCGTATCAACAAAAAACTATACAATATTGCGACAGAACCCATTCAAAATGGAGTTTATGCAATCATTAATACACAGAGCAAATTACTTCAGGATGTTAATTTACGTCGAGCCCTTAAAGTAGCCACTGATACATCAGCTATTCGTGATAAATTACCGACGGGCACTCCTGCCTTGTGGCTACCGTTTACCACCGGACAACTAACAGGAAATGATATACCAAGTGCTCCTAAATTTAACTTAAAGTATGCAAATAAAATACTTGATAACAGGGGGTGGAAATTAAATAGTCACGATGTACGTACGAAAAAGGGTAAAGAATTAAAAATAACTGTTGTAACGATAAAAAATACCGAACTCGAACATGTACTTGATATTTTAACCGACCAATGGCGCAAGCTTGGTTTTACGATTGAAACCAAAGTAATTGACTTGAAGGATGCTACTCAGGGTGATGTTCAAAGTATATTGCAACCACGTAATTTTGATGTATTGTTATATCATTTGGATATTGGGGCAGACCCAGACGTTTATGCATATTGGCACTCTTCACAGGCAACATTGCAAGGATTAAATTTTTCAAACTACAATAACGCCATAAGCGATGTTGCGTTGTCGTCAGCTCGTTCGGTGATTGACCCCGAACTTCGTAATGTAAAATATATTACCTTTGCAAAACAGTGGTTAAGCGATGTTCCGGCAATTGGCTTATACCAGTCAACAATTCAATATGTATCTAGTAAACGTGCGCATTCATTTAACGCTTCAGACGTTTTGATTTCCCCAGTCGATCGTTATAGTGACATCCTAGACTGGTCAGTCGGTAACCGCGATGTTTATAAAACCCCCTAAAATCAATAAAAAGATAACAGGTCATCGTCTTTTTTAGTTTGGTGCGCGTGAGAGGATTCGAACCTCCACGTTCTTGTGAACACTAGAACCTCAATCTAGCCTGGCTACCTGATTACAGCACACGCGCAATATCTTGATTATAACATCCAACATCTTGACGCACTAGAGTGGCTGGGCTAGAAGGTCTATGCTTCTATACGCAAAATACCATCTAGCTGATGAGTTTTGAGTTATCAAAAATACCCTTTGCCCAACCTGATATTTTATAAAATAACTTTACGTCAAGAACATAAATATCAAGTACACCATACGGTAGAGTATTTTTGTTGTTCAGGCTACTTTTATTTGGCTTTCGGTATGTTTTAAAGAATTGACTTATCGGAATACCGGAAATATTCGACCAATATTCTTCGGCTGCTTTATGGTCCAAGCTATCGTGAATGTGGATATAGCCTCTTAGTTTTGTATTAGGGACTTCACATACAATCTTAAAAAACTTAATCATAATCTTAATCATTTCGGGGTCGCCATTAGAAAACCTAACCATGCGTTGGGTTTTTCCGCCTTCAGCCCAATACAACATAACACCCATAAGCCAAAGGTTTTTCGCGTCCAAAATCGGCACCTCAGATTGTGCCGAGGAAATTGACTCCTGTCTTTTTCTATTTTCGTTTTTTAGCCTAGATTCGCGACGTCGCTCGATTGCTATATTTGTGAAGGGGGAAAGCTTTAGTTTATTAACCTGTCTTTCGGTTAACTGAATGTTTCTAACCCATAGGCTAACGCTGCTTTTTGCCACCCCAAGCTCTTTTGCTATAGCATTAATTGCATAACCCTTGCGCCTTAAATCAATTGATGCGTCTTTTTCGATAAGTTTCATATTATAAATACCTTTAGTTATATACGCAGTAAGTATACATACTATGGTTCGACTATTCAATGCATACTTGACACAATAGAGACGGTCAGGTTATCATATCTGAGTCGTGGGATCTTAGCTCAGTTGGCTAGAGCAATTGTTTTACACACAATAGGTCATAGGTTCGAGTCCTATAGATCCCACCAAGCATAAGCATTATAGTATGATGCGAATAATAAAAGCCCGCTATCCATGAATGGATGCAGGGCTTTTTTGTTGTCGCCTCAATATTCAGAGAATTGACGGACTACTATAATTATCGTAGAATAAACCTATTCTTGTTGAGCTGAAAAGCTCCAAGGTACTTTGACAAGCAGACATAATTTCACAAGGTGGGGCCTTTGTATTGAATCAACTCAGTCCGGAGGCCTCAGCTTGTGCCCTCAATAGAGAGAACACAGCCAAGCTGCGCTTAGGGGGCACTCGCTTATGAGGAGAAGGCGGAGCAATGGACCGTCTTACAATCATAGGTATCGTTGTTATGACAATCGCCTGCGTGGCAGGCTATGGCTACGTCAAGTTCACACCGTGGCTCCATATCGGCAGTATCGCTGATTATTTCAAAACTCACGAAGTTGAAGGAGGTGAAGCAATGGGTGCCTTAACGGAATACCGTGATTACAGCACTCCCATTGGCTATCCACGTACGGCTGTCATAATGAAGCAGCTGGCCGATGAGGCCATCAAGGAGAAGGAAGCCGAAGTCAAAGCTGTGATCGCGATCGCCAAACACAACCTGCCACCAGAGAATATACATTCATTCTTGGATGATCTCAGGGCGACTCTGGGGAGAGGCTTCGTCGAGCTCTACAACACCTAGACCGAGCATCCTGCATTATGTGCAGTTTTGCGACTCTATTGGCAGTCGGTCTTGATTTATCAGGCCGACTGCCTGGTGGCACACATTTCTCTGACAGTCTGCTTGTCATATCGCTTCCATGAATGTGCATTCATGCTGAAGAGCCCAAAAGGGCGAAAAGCGAATCAATTTTTTAAAAAGCTAAAAAAGGACGCACCTTTCTGACACCTTAGGTTGATGAACTTGTTGCAACAACTCTCTCTATAAAAAAGGTTCGTCCTTTTCTCACCCTTTTCTCACCAAAGCGCTGTGCTTGATTATTTTTCATTTTCTGCTATAATCGATACATAAGAAGGAGCCCGTATGCACGGGTATATTTTTATGAAAGACCCAAAATTTATTCGGAATGTTGCTATTATTGCCCATGTCGACCACGGCAAGACGACTATTGTTGATGGGCTTTTAAAGCAAAGTAATACTTTTCGTTCGAACCAAGCTGAAATGGAACAGTCACTTATTATGGACAGTGGCGACCAAGAACATGAACGCGGAATTACAATTACGGCCAAACAAACCTCTGTTTATTATGGCGATTACAAAATTAATATTATCGATACTCCCGGTCATGCTGATTTTTCTGGCGAAGTCGAGCGCACTCTTAATATGGCTGATGGGGTACTCTTGATTGTTGACGCCCAAGAAGGTCCAATGCCACAAACAAAATTCGTACTATCCAAGGCACTTGAACTCGGGCTTCAACCAGTCGTAATTATCAACAAAATTGATAAACCAGCCCGACGAATCGACGAGGTGCTTGACGAAACCGCTAACCTCTTTTTGGAACTCGCCGTAGATGATAGTCAGTTGTATTATCCTATTTATTATTCAACTAGCCGCGAAGGTAAAGCCTGGAAAGAATTGCCAGATAACCCTAGCGAGCATACCGATATGAGTCCAATCTTTAATGCGATAATAAACGATATTCCAGCACCATTGGTTGATTCAAAAGGCTCATTACAACTGCTCGTTACCGCCTTGCAATACGATTCATTTATCGGTAAATATGCAATCGGTCGCGTGTCAAGAGGGACGGTTGAAAAAGGCTTGCCAGTGACACTAATAAAACGAGACGGAACCAAGATTAATGCACGTATTGACAAAGTCTTTGGTTATCGTGGACTAAATCGTGAAGAAATTAGTAAGGCAATTGCAGGTGATATAGTGGCACTAACTGGTATTTCTGATGCACATATTGGCGAAACTATTGCAGATATTGATAATCCCGAGGCTTTGCCAATTATTGATATTGAAGCGCCAACGATTAGTATTTACCTTGGGCCCAACACTAGCCCGATGAAAGGTAAAGAGAGTCAATTTAACACCTCAAGGCAGATAGGGGATAGGTTAAAGCGTGAACTCGAAACAAATGTAAGCTTACGCGTCGAAGAGGATGGAATTGGTTTTAAAGTTTGTGGTCGTGGAGAATTACATCTCTCAGTCTTAATCGAAACCTTGCGCCGTGAAGGCTATGAATTTGAAGTTGGCCGTCCTCAGGTCGTTACAATTTTAGAAAATGGAGTTAGAAAAGAACCTGTCGAAGAGCTATTAGTCGAAGTTTCCTCAGAATTTATAGGGATTATCAGTCAAGAATTAGGAGCCCGTCGCGCAAATTTGACCAAGCAAGAACAGACCAACAGTGGGACAACTCGAATGACATATATTTTGCCAACTCGCGCCTTGATTGGTCTTCGTAATCTATTACTTACCGACACTAAAGGTACCGTAATAATGAATAGTTTACCGCATGGTTATCAAAAGTTAGGGTCAAAGATTCAAAAGACCCGAAACGGAGCGATTATTGCGACCGATTCTGGCGTAACAACACCTTATGCACTTGAAATGTGTGAATCAAGAGGTGAATTATTTGTGGGGCCTGGGACCAATGTTTATCAGGGGATGATTGTTGGTTTATATCAAAGAAATGATGATTTAGAAATGAATGTTTGCAAGGCAAAACATTTGACCAATATGCGAAGTTCATCAAGTGACGGTACGGTGCAACTAACTCCTTATACAGACCTAAGCTTGGAACAATCTATTGATTTTATTGAGGATGACGAATTATTAGAGGTGACTCCTAAAAATCTGCGTCTTCGCAAGCGATTTTTAGATCCAAACCAACGAAAACGTGCTTTAAAAAATTAACGACAAGTTTTACAGCTATTTAGTATATATGCTTCAAAATCGTCTCGAAATTCTTTTGGATAAGTTCCACGTGATTTTGTCTCGTAGTAATTTATCGCTACTATAGCCGCAACAGACCAAGCCTGCACTTCTTGAGGAGGCTGTTCTATTCGATTTAATCTTTGATTCACATCATCCCATACGTCAATAATTTGGCTATTTAGAGTTGGTTGGGGTGTATTATCGCCACGAACGAATTCTGGAAATTTTTTCGTAAACTCGACAATACTGATAAGTCTAGCTGATAAATTATTTGCCAAGCAGTGATACCCATTGTTACGTAAGCCTTGAATAATTAAAAAATTATCCCATAACCAAATACTACCGTTATGATACGCCCCTGGTCGATACCTAACTTCATCGCTTGCTAATGTCCGTATGCCATTTGAGGTTAACATCTCGTCTGAAAATAAGGTTTTTATAACAGATTCACGAAAATGGACTATTTTTGAGTTATTCCCTTCTAAAAGTCTTGAGTGAAGCAAATGACCCATATTTGATGCTCTAACCTTTAATTTTCGAATTTTCCCCATCATATCTCGATCAGTACCAATAACAAAATATCCACCCTTATCTTCTGTCCAAAAATGTTTAAAAATTGCCTTTTTAAGGCTTTCAGCACGAATTTTTAGTTCATTTGCTTCTTTTGGTTTATTTAATTTTTTTTCGTATAATTCGGCTGCATCAAGTAAGGCATCATAAACAACTCGCTGCACTTCAATAGAGGCAACTCCTTTTTTATGGTTGGCCATTGTCCCGTCATTATGGAAGTATGAGTCCCACGAATCTTTCCAAACTTGATTTTCGATTCCTTCAGGGTTGGACCTTGAAGATTCAACAAAACCTTCTGGGTTCAAATCCATACGGTATTTTAGCCAATTTACTGCAAGCGACAAAGAATCGGCTATCGTACGAACGGAGTGGTTTTTGTCTTTATATGTTTCGGACAAAAACTTGCTCGCGTCCGAAAGGCTACTGCAGTATGCATAAATTACTCTAATAAATTCTGGTGTTGAATCGACAGACCCATAATAAGGCCAATCCCAACCGAATTTTTTCGTAATCTCTTTTCTAATAAAGTCGTGTTTGGTTCTTGATTCATGGATTATTCGCCCAGGTTCTTCCTCGCTAGTACTATCGACTTCTAAGCCTTGGAGTTCAGCAAGTGTCATAATCGTGGTATGTGTTAATCTTGGGAAAATTGGTATTAAATTCATAGCAACGCGGAGTGAATCACGTCCAAACAGTGCCTCGTATCTATGAAATTCTTCCGATAAGTCATATTCTGCACCTTCAGTAGACAAGGATGCTATAATCGGCTCAAACTTACCGACGTCACTGCTAATTTTTGCCTGAGCTAGTCGATATAACTCTCGAAGCGTTGACGGCGGAGTCTTTATTATATGTTTTGGTGATTGAATGACTTTTAATATAGTTTCACCAGGTAGTAAAACAACATCTGTATTAGTTGTTTGCAGGATAGTATCTGCTGACAGTATCATGAATCTATTATAACTCGTTAAATTGCTATTGTGGTATAATTGAATCACATAAAACATGTATTATGTTAGGTTAGTACTGTTTTTCTAAGAAAGAAGGCGTATGTCAAAATTAAGAGTTGCAATTATTGCACCACCATGGCTCAAGGTTCCACCAAATGGATATGGGGGAATTGAGGTTGTTTTAGACGGATTAATTTCGGGTTTACGTAAACAAGACATAACATTTGAACTATTTACTGTCGGCGCTACTAAGATACGAGGCGTAAAAACACACTCGCTTTATGATGAAGAACAATATACTCATATTCATAAACCGATCTACGATTCTCTTCCGATAATATCTGCCCATATGCAGTTCGCTCTAAACGCCATCAAAGAAGACGGAGGATTTGATGTAATCCACAGTCATAATGGGATTTTAGGGCCGCAACTTTTAAGTTGGGCTACCTGTGATAAGACTATGCCACCAGTTGTACATACAAATCATGGACCTCCATTTTCGGACATAGATTGCCCCAAGGATTCACCTAGTAATCGACCATTCTGGCAACAATTCGCAAATTCGTGTTCAAGGGTGTATATCGTCGGAATATCTCATGAATTAATGAGACCAGCACCAAAAAAACTTAAAAAATGTATCCTTCCAATAGTTTATAACGCAGTCGAAATAAATAAATTTAAATTTAGCAAAAAGAAGAAAAATTATTATTATACCCTGGGTCGTTTTTCAAAGGATAAAGGGTATGATATAGCTGCAAAACTTTGTACAAAATTAGGCTACGAATTACATATGGCAGGTTCGGTTGCGGGCATTACCTCAACTAGTCAGTTGTCTCTAGAGTTAGCGAATCCTATGAGCACATACCGAAATACAGCTGATTTTCGATATTATAGTGATGAAATTTTGCCATATTTGATAAAAAATAAAAAGATAAAACACCTTGGTGATGTGGGTGGGCTAAAAAAACAAATGATAATGGCTAACGCAAAAGCTTTACTTTTCCCAATCCAATGGAACGAACCATTCGGGATGGTTGTTATTGAGGCTATGGCGTGTGGAACGCCGGTTGTAGCGATGAATCGTGGGGCAATGTCAGAGATCATAGAACACGGAGTTAATGGCTTTCTAGCTAATTCAGAAGAAGAATTTGAGGAATATATGCAAAGAGTGGACGAGATTGACCCTGATGATTGCCGTCGTTCAGTAGAAGAAAAATTCTCTGCTGATACAATGGCGGCTCAGTATGTCGAGCGCTATAAAGAGGCTGTGAGACTTGCCCCAAAAAAACCTATTAAAAAAAGAAAAACTAAAAACTAGAATATCTTTTTGTTTTTCAATTCATTTGGTAAAAAGTCTTTCTCGTGTTTAAAGCCACTTTGCCATTTGTAATCTTTGCCATACCCGATATCTTTCATTAATTTTGTTGAAGCGTTGCGGATATGCAGTGGGACAGGTGAGTCAGGAAATTTTTTGGCGAGTTCTGTCGCTTTTCCTATTGCATCAGTGGTTTGTCTGGATTTTTCACTTTTACATAGCGCGGTCGCAACATGTGCCAAAATAAGATTTGATTCTGGCATACCAACTCGTTCAACTGCTTGAAATGCATTTAATGCCAACCCAAGCGCGCCGTTGCCGGCCAGGCCGATATCTTCTGACGCAAAAATTATCAAACGTCGGGCAATAAACTTTGGATCTTCGCCAGCATCAATCATTCGTGCCAGATAATAAAGCGTTGCATCGACATCACCACCACGCATACTTTTGATGAATGCCGAGACTATGTTATAATGCATCTCGCCCTTTTTGTCGTATCCAGGCAAGCGTTTTTGGGCGGCGACTTTAACTATTTCAGGGGTTACTTTTTCGCCCATCCCCAGAGATAATTCTAAATTTCCAAGGGCTATTCTAGCGTCACCACCCGAAAGCTCCGCTAGATAATCAAGTGCTTTTGGTGTTACATGCTTTGTCTTTTTTTCAATTTTTAATGCTTTTTTTAGAATATCTATAACATCTTTTTTTGCAAGAGGTTCTAGGATTAATACTCGAGTTCTAGAAAGTAATGGCGAAATAATCTCAAAACTTGGGTTTTCAGTGGTCGCGCCAATTAATGTAATCAACCCCGATTCAATATGCGGCAAAAAAGCATCTTGCTGAGCTTTATTAAAACGATGAATTTCATCGACAAACAAAATGGTTCGTAATTTTAGATTCCAATTTTGCTTGGCATGTTCGACTATCTTTGTTATGTCTTTTTTACCACTTGTGACGGCAGATATTTCGACAAATTCAGCCCTAACCTCACTTGCAATTATTCTGGCCAGCGTTGTCTTGCCACTTCCAGGAGGACCCCATAATATTAGGCTGACTGGCTCTTTGTTGATTACAATTTGACGTAATATTTCGCCATCACCTAATAAATGTTTTTGTCCCAAAACTTCATTTAACGTTGATGGTCTCATCCTCTCTGCCAGAGGTACTCGTTGCATAGTTCTATTATACCTCGTATACTGTCTATACAAGATGCAGCGAACCACAGTAATGTTATTATTTGGGGGCGAATCATCAGAGCATACAGTCTCTATCTCTTCAGCTCGTAATGTTTTTGCGGCACTTGACGATACAAAATATGACGTTGTTTTGGCTTATATTGATGGAAAAGGTAAGTGGTGGCTGCTTGAAAATATGTCAGATCAAATTGATATTTTAGGTTTGCCACAATTGTTACCCGTACTTGGTACAGGAGAGTTTATTACAAATCCTAAAACTGAACTGATAAAACCAGATGTTATTTTACCAGTCTTACATGGATTGAATGGTGAGGATGGAACAATCCAAGGACTTGCCAAGCTAATCCATATTCCAATTGTTGGCTCTGGTGTCGAGGCGTCGGCGATTGCGATGGACAAAGTCACAACAAAACAGTTGCTTGAGCATAACGGAATCACAACCGTTCCATACGAAGTTCACCTGCTGGACGAGCCTTTGCTGAGTTTCCACCAACTATCGGAAAAATTGGGAGGTGATTTATTTATTAAACCAGCTAACGAAGGTAGCTCGATAGGTGTTAGTAAGGCAAAAAATGATGAAGAATTAAGTATGGCACTAGCAAATGCTCATCAATATGATTCAAAAGTGTTAATCGAAAAGTCAATTTCAGCGCGAGAACTTGAAATTGGTGTTCTAGGGAGTGGGGATAAGGTACGCGCTAGTGGTGTGGGGGAAATAAAGCCAGAGGGCGAATTTTATAGTTTTGAATCAAAATACAGCGTAACAAGTCAATCCAAAGTGATAATACCTGCTGAAATACCAGATAAACTACTTGGCCAAATACAATCTATAGCAAAAAAGGCCTACCGCATTTTAGGTTGTCGTGGTCTGGCTAGAGTAGATTTTTTCTTATCCGATGACGATACATTATATCTAAACGAGATAAACACTCTTCCTGGGTTTACAAATATCAGTATGTATCCGAAATTATGGCGTCATGAAGGTCTGACATATAGTGGTCTAGTTGATATGTTAATCAGTGATGCGCTTGAAAAGTAAGTGGTTTTACCATACAATTAACAAGTTACTAAAGGCCAATTTTTCGAACCAAGGAGCTATAGGCGACTGTTTGGAAAGCTGAGAGGAAGAAGCGATGATAGGCGAGAGCTAAACAAATTTGATTTGTTTGCGTAAGCCGGAAGTCGATTCTGACAGGGCTCTTTAGCTCAGCGGTAGAGCAGAGGCTTGAAGAGCCTTGTGTCCCCAGTTCGATCCTGGGAGGAGCCACCAAAGAAAATATCTCAGTTTTTGACTGGGATATTTTCTTTGGAAACCAAAAAGGACGGACCTTTTCGACACCTTAGGTTGATGACTTTATAACAACACCCTTCTCTATAAAAAAGGTCCGTCCTTTTTTGACTTTTGAATATATTAAACCTAACAGATATAGAGTATTGACTAATTATTATACTTATGATAAAATATCATTAAGTCTCACGTGAGACAATTGTTTCCGTGCGATGTACCTGACAACTCGTTCAACTTCTGAAAGGACGTGTGCGCATGCACCCGATACCAAAAGATACCTCAGTGGCAATCTCAAGGGTCGAGAGAGGAAATGGCCACGTACGGATTCTGCTCGGCAGGACCGTCTATCCTGGTCCCGTACCTCGAACCTACAGGGCGGACGAGATCAACCAATTCAACATGGAAGATCCGTGCTATCCGGAAGAAATGTCGGATACCGGCCGTGCTTTGGTTGATCATTTTATCTACCACGGCAATACGGGAGTCACGGAAGTGAATTTCGTATCACCCAGAGTGGTAGAGATCTCTCACGACCCGATATTGTACCCAGTTCACGATCTCGAGAATGACGTACGTACACTCGTTAGGTACGTTGATCGTTTTGGCTACGCCGAATTGAGGTGAAATGCAATTGATGTGGGGTAGGGGCTGTTATAACCCCTACCCCCGGTGGGGATGAACGAGTTGTCAAACTCAATAATTTCTGAATTAGTGATTATCTTGCAATTTTACCCCCCCTTCCCTATACTTTTTAGAGAATGCGGGTGTAGCTCAGTCGTTAGAGCGCTTCCTTGCCAAGGAAGAGGTCAGGAGTTAGAGTCTCCTTACCCGCACCATTACAACCCAAACGTTTTTCTAACAGTAGTCTTTCTAACAACTGAGACCACATTGGTCTCTTTTTGATATAGTTGAGGGTATGAAGATTTTTCTAATTTGTAGCAAAACTTTTTACGATAAAATTCCAGGAATAAAAAATACTCTAGAGGATAGGGATATAGAAGTAACTCTTCCTAATTGTTTTGACGACCCAACTACAGAGGAAAAATATCGTAAACTTGGCAACAGCGAACATTCAAAATGGAAGGCACAAATGTTACAACATAGTACTGATGTAATAGAGGCTAACGATGGGGTGTTAGTATTAAATTTTGAGAAGAACGGCATAAAAAACTATATAGGAGGGGCAACTTTTCTTGAGATGTATGATGCCTTTAGATTGGGCAAATATATATTTATGTATAATGAAGTTCCTGATGGTATTTTGAAGGATGAGATAATGGGCTTTGACCCGAGAGTTATAAATGGCGACTTGAGTAAAGTTAGGTAAATAACTTTATATTAAATCTACTGAAAAGACGAACAAACTTACAAGCTTTTTCAGCTTGTAATCATTCGTAGCTTCTATTACAGATGATTGTAAGTTGTCACATATCTTGCACCAAAACTACAATTGAGCGCTTAACCACCTCAAAAGGTGTTCGAATGAAAGCCGCTCAAGCGCACCAGAATTATATTAGAATATTAACCACCCTAAAAGATGTTCGAAAGAAAGCCTCTCAAGGGTACTAATCATAAGCATTTTAAATTTTGTACAAATGTGTCTTTTCTTGTTGACTTTGTTATGATTGGTTTATGGATAAAATTTATATTGATAGAGCAGCAAAAGTTCTTTGGGACTACAATATGTTGCACCACAAATTAAAAAGTGCAGGTGCCATTATCGCTATGGGCAGTATGGACTTGCGGGTTGCTGAACGAGCCTCTGAACTTTGGTATAAAAAACTAGCTCCAATTGTAGTGGTTTCGGGAGGATTTGGTCGCTTAACTGCATCAAGGTGGACTAAGAGTGAAGCTCATCAATTCGCAGAAGTCATGCTTCAAAAGGGTGTTCCTGAAACTAATATTTTAGTTGAGGATAAATCGACCAACGCTGCTGAGAACTTAAAGTTCTCAATAAAGCTACTAAACTCTAAAGGAGTACAGCCAAAACGGATTATCCTAATCACTAAGCCCTATATGGAACGAAGGGCATATGCTACCTTCAAAAAACTTTTTCCTGGTATTGAAGTCCAAATGGCCTCGCCTGAAGTTAGTTATGATAACTATTCCAATGCAGAGATTTCAAAAGACTTGATGATTAATATTATGGTTGGTGATACTCAGCGAGTCAGAGATTACCCCGAAAAGCATTATACAATTCCTCAAGAAATGCCGAAAGAGGTTGAAGACGCCATGGGTGAGTTAATACGAGCAGGTTATAATAAGCAATTAATAAAAGGCTAGCTACAAAAATATAAATACCGACTCTTACTTGGAAAACAAATACTCTTGAAAGAGGGCTTCCAAAATATTTCTCTAACGATAAATCTCTTCTCTAGTCGGGTCTAAACTATTTGTATCTGCTGCACCATTTTATCTCGAATGATCAAATCAAGCTATTCAACCACCTCAAAAGGTGTTCGAAACAAAGCCGCTTAAGGGCACTAACTAAGCAAGCTATAATTAGAGTTAATGCTCTTCTATTTTTCGTTAATCATTTACATTTTTTTGAAATATATCAACGATGTATTATTAAATATAACCCAGCGAATCTGGATATATAATCTAAAAAAATGTTTGACAAAAAACATAAGAGTATTAGAATGTAGGCAAGAGGTTATAAAATAAACACAGGAATTCACGTATGGCAACGGCAATAAAATCAATAGAAAAAGAAATAGCACCTGCTACCTTTGATTTTGATGAGGCTGAAGAGGCATTTATTAATTTAGACGAAGTTGAAAACCGACCCGTAATTCTGGGCTATAACGACTTTTGTGCAGAGAGTGATTTTCCGGTTTGGTTTGCTTGTCAGTCCATTCATGCTGCCGTAAAACCTGTAGTTAGCGACGAAAAGAGATTGAAAAAAATTTATATTGGCCTTAAAGAAATAATGGGAGATATTGAAAAACACGCAGATAAATCAGACACAGCTGTTGTGATTTTACATCGAGAAATTGGTGGTGTAGCTCTTCATACATTTTGCGTAGAAGATATGGAAAAAGATCATACTGATAGGTGGGGTGAAGATCCAGATCATAATAGTTTTGGTGAGCTTACGTTAAAAGACTCATTTGGCGAAGACTATACATCAAGAAAAGATGGTGATGTATTTGAACGGCATTTGTTTATTTGGGAGGACGAAGAGTCAAGGCAGTTTCCAAAAATTAAACATGCGGCATGATATATGCATATTTTAATAGAGACCCTATGGGGTCTCTATTAATTTAGAATCCTATTATTTTTTCTTGGCTGAAATAGCGATTTTCTTTGGTTCTGGTAACGGTGTCAAAGGTACTACTACTTTTAACACACCATCATCAAGATGTGCGTCAACCTTGTCTGTATTAGCACGTTCAGGCAAAGAAATTCGCCTGTAAAAACTGCTAGAGCTTTCGCGAACTACATATTTCTTCTTTTTATCTTCCTCTTTTTCGTGACGCTCAGCACTGACGATTAGTGCGTCTCCGTCAACTTGGATGTTTACGTCATCCTTTTCAAAATTTGGTAGGTGCGCCTCGATAATTATACTATCGTTCTTTGTATAGACATCGGTTGTTGGAATATTTATGCCCTTTATCGGAGCAATCCAATCGTCTCCAAAAAACTGTCTTTGAAGCGAGTTAAGCTCCGTAAACGGATCAAATTTTACTAATCTATTCATATTCCCTCCTTTTTTTGTAAATTACTTCACATATTAATTATATAAAACTGGCACTCTGATGTCAAGAGTGCCAATATAAGGTGATATTTTATCGTTTATGCTTGCTTGGTTGACTAAAACTATTTATTATAATAAAAAGCACAATTTGAAAATGGAGTAAGTATGGACAATGATACAAAACCCGAAGTATTTGGCTTAACGCCCGAAGAGCAAGATAAATTGGAACGAGCACAGATGGTCTGTGATACGTTGGTTACTGAAATGGAAATGCGGATGCAGACTGATAAGGAACATTGCATGGATTCGTCAACAATTATTGAGATAGTCGATAATGATGATTTAAAACTGGCTGAGGCCATCCAGAACGGGATGGAAATGACTAAGGGCTATTTCCGTTATCACGGGTATCCAACAAACTTTAGTTATTCTGGGACCGAACGTCGTGCAGAGAAGAAGAGTATTTTGCATGAATATAAATTAACAGTTCAATTACTATCAAAGGGTGAAGAAGGTTCTGAAATCACTTCAGCAGAAGAATAACAGTTGCGGGTAAAATAATTTTTTGTTCTGAAACGCTATAATATTTATAGGTAACCACATATAAAAACATTAACTGTGTGTGATTCAAATTTTGAAAAAACAAAACAAATTGCCGTTAATTTTTAAAAATCCGATTAATGCATGGTGACCAACCAAAAAAGTCTGTCTTTTTTAGAATCCTTGAATCATTAAAGTACGCAAATTTATATTTACGATAGTACCAAGTATTGAATTAAATGATATTATAAGTACATGGATGAGGCGATTAAAATCAAGAATCTATCAGTAGTGCTGGGGAATAATTTTAAAGCCCTTAAAAACGTTAATTTAGAGTTTGAAACGGGCAAGATAATTGGCATTATTGGACCATCTGGCGCTGGAAAAACTACTTTAGTTCGTAGCATTGTTGGCAGACTACAATTTAAATCAGGCGAGATTACAATATTTGATAAAGCGGCTGGTTCGCCTGAACTGCGTAATCAAATTAGTTATATGACACAAGAATTATCAGTTTATTCAGACTTAACAGTAAAAGAAAACCTGCGGTATTTTGCGATAATGGCTGGTATATCACGAAAACAAATTAAAAAAACTGTAAATAATGTCCTTCAAGTTGTCGATATGTCTAATAGATCAAAAAGCTTAATGACCAATCTCTCAAGTGGGCAAAAACAACGTGTGTCATTGGCAATTGCTCTTATTGGTTCGCCGAGACTAATGGTGCTGGATGAACCAACGGTTGGGTTGGATCCTGTGCTTCGTGACAAATTATGGAGATTATTCGGTGTACTTGCAAAACGAGGGATTACGCTAATTGTGACTAGCCACTCCATGGATGAGGCAAAAAGGTGCGATGATTTAGTTTTAATTCGAGATAGTGAGGTAATCGCACACAGTT
Organism: uncultured Saccharimonas sp. (SeqCode); assembly: GCA_964531915.1. Taxonomy (GTDB): domain Bacteria; phylum Patescibacteriota; class Saccharimonadia; order Saccharimonadales; family Saccharimonadaceae; genus UBA1547. The sequence goes on from CAZHFQ010000009.1 coordinate 29,069, forward strand.
CACCAGATGAGCTTCGCAAGAAAACTGGCACTCAATCAATCGAACAGAGCTTTTTGAAACTAGTCGGGGCAAAAAAATGAGTTCCGTTAGAACTTG
>CAZHFQ010000010.1:0-28406 GCA_964531915.1 uncultured Saccharimonas sp. (SeqCode)
CTTACCAATTGACCACGTATTTGATCTTTAGTTGGTAATGCGGCAAGGGTTGTTACTGTTGCTGTATCAAGTGTCATACCAGAGTCGTCAAAACCAACAACCAGCTTTAATACTGGATGTGTTTTTGCGAATTTAGCTAGAGTTTGAGCAGGGGCAACTTCATCATCGCTAGAAAAAGCGTAAACTAATTGTCCTACTAACAAATCTGAATTGGCTGTCTTGAATTTACTATTTTCGGCTAGTGCAACTCGTACCAAGCGGTTTTTTGCCACTCTTATCGTTACGTTATTTGCACGAGCCAAGGCACGAAGTTCTTGCATGTCTGCAACGCTGAGGCCAGTATAAGTAGCACCAACGGAACATTTTGCGTTAGCAAATAATTCAGTTAATTCTGCAACTAAAGTGTTCTTTTTATCGCGTGTAATTGCCATAAAAATCCTTTCTTAAGTTGTAATATTAATTATTTGACCAAATTGTAAATGTTCTAGACATTCGCCGTACGGCGAAGCGGCAGTATGAGACTAAAAAAGTCCTTGGTTCTCGCACTGCCAAAGACTACAAATCGAAAAATTATCTTTTATAATCCTAGGTAGCTTAGCTGGATAGCGAATTAAGTGTTTCCACGGCTACTGTCTTTGGTAATGTCCTGACGTAGTATATCAGATGTACTAATCTGTTGTCAATAATGTGCCGATTTGGAAATTTAGATTAATTGTTTTATATACAGCCACAATTTATCTGTAACTTTATCTACGGTATGATTGGCTGAAATAATTGGTATTTTGCGGTTTTGAGCGATTTTCATATAACCCATGCGAACTATTGATTGAAAAGTATTATTTTTTGACTCAAACGTATCTGGATTGTTTAGTTTACCTCTTTCCCCAATTCGTCTGGCTCGCTCTGTTTCGTCGTCTAAATCTAAAATTGTTGCAAAATCCGGATTCATATAACGTTCATCCGTAGATAAATGCGTGACTGTTTCTATTAAATCCAAATCAAGACCTTCGCCATAACCCTGGTATGCTAGTGTCGAATAAAAATTACGTGCAGTTATGACCCATTTGCCATTTTTTAGTGCAGGAATTGCTTTATTTGTCCATATATCGTGTCTAGCGGCATTAAATAAGAGCATATTCGTTAGTGCGTCACGCTCTAAGTCACCGTTTTTAATTATTGTTCGGATGGCGTCAGCAATCGAGCTACCCGCCGGTTCATGAAATTCAATAGAATCAATACCGCGATCCAAAAGTTTTTTACGTATTTCGCTAACTTGAGTAGATTTTCCTGTCCCGTCGTGACCTTCAATGACAATATATCTACCAAGTTTCATCTATTTCATCTTTTTAGATAACCCATTAATTATTTTTGGGTTACTTCTCTTGTCTTTGTAAGCTCGTGGCAACATCTGATCAGGTGTCCATGTTCTAATAAGTTCGTCTAAGTCATTAGTATGTTGGTATTTGCCACTAATGCCGTCTCTTCCATCGCTATAATCGCCATCAACAGGTCCAGAGGTGTGAAAAATTAACTGACCAATCCTCTCTCCAACTGGTAAAACGACCGATTCGTGTTGATTTAGGTTATATATTTCAAGCGTTAGGCGGTTGATATACCCCGGATCGACCCAACCTGCATCAAAACATACGGAAATGCCGTTTCGTCCCCAACTACTACGAGACTTTAGTTCGCAAGCTCCACCATTGGCACGAATACCAATAAATTCGTGAGTATGTGCCAAAATACGTTCTCCGGGTCTAATAACTATAATTGGATGGCTGGGCGGAACATTTGCAAATAACTTATATCCGTTGTCCTTACACCATTTGGCGTGCGGAATAGCTTCGAGGGGACCCTTAAAGTATCTATTTACGTCATTTTTATCAAATGGATTATAGACACGAGCATTTTCTTCAGATTCTTGTTTGTAAAAATAATTACCCAAGGTAAAATCAAGACTAGCTTCTGACACATTTTTTTCGTTATATGGAACCGCAACAATAGTTCCATCAGCGATAGCTTGTTTAATTTCTATGTTGCTGTATACACCCATTGTTTTTCATACGCCTTCCATACTTTGCATAATATCGTTTATATATATTGTAAAGCATAATACCAATATCTGATACTATAAAGTTATGAAATATATTATAGTTGCATATGACAAGAATCGACTAATTGGCGCAAATAATTCATTGCTATGGCAAGGTGTTATGGAGGCCGATATCCGTCATTTCCGCGAAAAAACCACTAATGGTGTAATCATCATGGGTCGAAAAACCTACTATTCTATTGGAAGACCCCTACCGAATCGTCAAAATATTGTTATTACGCATCAAGCACTGGTAATTAATGGTGTGCAGGTTGTTCATAGTCTTGAAGAAGCGTACAAACAAGCAGATGTCGATAAACCAATATATATTATTGGAGGTGGCCAACTTTATTCAGAAGCATTAACGAGTGTTGATAAAATAATTGTGACAGAAATTCATGCGTCATTTGTTGGTGATATTTATTTTCCGAAACTTTCAAATAATTGGATAGAAGCATCTCGCCAAGACCATCTAGCTGATAGCAAAAATAAGTATGATTATTCTTTTATTACATATACTAAACGGCAATAGGTGCTTTTATTGCTGGATGCGGATTATAATCATCTAACCGAAAGTCATCAATTGTAAAGTCAAAAATAGATTTTACATTAGGATTTATAACCATTTTTGGTAAATGCCTTGGTTTTCTTGATAGTTGTAAGTCAACTTGCTCTAAGTGGTTTAAATATATATGTGCATCACCGAATGTATGAACAAACTCTCCCAACTTCAAACCCGTCACCTGAGCGACCATCATTGTAAGTAGCGCATATGATGCGATATTGAAAGGCACACCCAAGAAAGTATCGGCACTTCGTTGATATAATTGACAACTTAATTTTCCATTTATGACGTAGAATTGGAACAAGCTGTGGCATGGTGGGAGCCCTGCTTTTGCCATTTCTTGAATATCGGCAACGTTCCAGGCTGATACAATAATTCGACGAGAGTTCGGGTTATTTTTTAAAGTGTTAACTGTTTCACTGATCTGGTCAATTTCACCGTTTTTTCCATTCGGCCAGTGACGCCATTGATATCCATAAACTGGACCAAGTTCGCCATATTTGACTGCAAATTTATGATTAGTTTTGATTTTTTCAGTAAATTTTTTTAAACCTTCTTTCCATTCATTCGAACCAGTATCTGGGATTGGTTTACTGTTTGCTAATAAATAAGCTCGGTAAGGCCACTCATCCCAAATGTGAACGTCGTTCTTTACTAAGTATTCGATATTACTATTTCCCTGCAAAAACCACAAAAGTTCATGAATAATTCCATGGAGAAATAGCTTTTTTGTCGTTACGGCTGGAAAGCCATCGTTCAAATCAAATCTAATTTGACGACCAAATACACTTTTAGTGCCAGTTCCTGTTCGATCAGATTTTGTTGTCCCGTTATCCCTTATGTCCTTCAAAAGATCAAGATATTGTCGCATATTTCCTCCATTTTTATATTTTGATTATAGTATGGCAGATAGATATCTAATTGCAAAATAAATAGAAAGTAATTTGCGAATCTATATTAAATAAAGTTTTGTTTAGTTAACAACATTTTCGACTTTTATCCCAGGACCTTGAGTCGTGCTGATTGATGTTGTTTTTACGAACACACCCTTTAGTCCGGTTGGTTTCTGTGATTTTAGGCTGTTAAAAAAGGCTAAGGCATTTTCTTCTAGTTTTTTTGCTCCAAATGACACTTTGCCGATGCTTAGGTGAATAATAGCCTGTTTGTCGACCCTATACTCAACTTTACCAGCTTTTGCCTCGGTGACGGCCTTAGCGACGTTTATTGCTACTGAACCGCTTTTTGGGTTTGGCATTAATCCACGTGGTCCCAAAAGTCGTGCATATTTCCCAAGTTTTGGCATATATTGAGGAGTTGCAACAAGAACGTCAAAATTAAGGTCTTCTTTATCCAGTTGTTTTAGGAAATCTTCATCACCCACGACATCCGCGCCTGCTTTTTTGGCAGCTGCATGGTCTGTTTCGGGGGCAAATACGGCAACTCGAACAGATTTACCAGTACCGTTCGGTAATGAGACAGTTGTACGAATATTCTGATCAGCCTGACGAGGGTCAACCCCAAGCCTAACGTGCACCTCTACACTAGCATCAAACTTACTTGGGTTTGTTTTTACGACAACCTCCGAAGCTTCTGTTAGTGTATAAACCTTACTTTTTTCGACAAATTCTGCGACTTTTCGATAATTTTTCCCACGCCGTTCAATCAAAGGTCGAGTTATTGGTTTTACTCCTTTTTTAACATGGGTTGTAGCCTCGGCAGTAGTTGGGTTAGTATCGCCTTTAGATTTTCGTTCCTCTTTGGCGATCTTTTCCTCTGTTTCTTTGATGGATTTTTCACTTCGTTTTCCGGCTTTGGCTGCTTTTGTTTCGATGTCGAACTTTTCTGATACTACGGCAGTTTCTTTTTCAATCTTATCGACTTTTTCTGGTTTCAGGGTTGATTCAGCGTTTTTTATAGCCTCTTCAATCTCGGTAATAGTATTTTTGCTGGTAACAGCTAATTTAAGCTTCATTGCTTTTTCTAAAAGCTCTGGTTTTTTTGACATTTAGGATAAACCCTTTCTGTGGTACAAACCCGTATCGTATAATACGGTCCCATCATTGATTATAATTATAAAATTATAACAGATAGATCACAATAAAGCTATCTATAGAAAGGACGGACCTTTTTTATAGAGAACAGTGTTGTTATATAATCATCAGTCTAAGGTGTCAGAAAGGTCCGTCCTTTTTTCTCTTTTTTGTTTGTAAAAAACAAATAAAAAATCGCTCAAAACGAGCGATTCTCTAATATTTTATATAAATTAGCCTTCAACTTCGACACCCATTGATCGGGCTGTTCCGGCAATAACTTTGATCCGGCCTTCTTCATCAATCGCATTAAGTTGGTCTTTTTTAATTTCTGCAATTTCAGAGAGTTGAGCACGTGTGATCTTGCCAACTTTTTCGCTATGTGGTTGACCGCTTCCTTTTTTAATGCCAGTTTTCTCTAAAATTAAATCATCAACTGGTTGACCAAGTGATTTCCATGCAAATGTTCTATCTTCAAAAACTTGAAGGTGAACGATAACATCCTTCCCCATTAAGTCTTTGGTTGCCTCATTGAATGGATTAATGAAGTCCATCATATTAAGACCCCATTGACCTAGAGTTGATCCAACGGGTGGTCCTGCTGTTGCACGGCCAGCTGGAATACGAAGTTTTAAATTTCCTATAATATTTTTTGCCATAATCAAATTCTCCGAATTTAGTAGGTGGTATGTGGTAAATGATATATGGTAGAAGTATTTAAGTACGTTGATTTGAAGCTAACCAATTACTATCTACCAATTACTATCTACTGCGACGAAGTCGCCTTTTGTAACTGGGGTATTATACCTTACGAACCTGTAAAGCGTCAAGTTCGACCGATGTATCGCGTCCGAACATACTAACCATAACCTTAACCTTACCTTTTTGAGTATCAATTTCGGAAATAGAACCATCAAAACCTTTAAATGGTCCGTCTGTGATGCTAATAACCTCACCAATTTCAAAATCGATGTTATGCTTGGGGTCTTCGACTCCCATTCTTTTTTTAATTTTTACAATTTCACTTTCAGATACTGGGGTTGGTTCGGTGCCAGATCCAACAAATCCAGTAACACCCGGTGTGTTACGAATAATGTACCAAGTCTCGTCGGTTAGTTTCATCTCAACCAAGGCATAGCCTTGAAAAATACGTTTCTCGACAACTTTTCGCTTGCCGTTTTTGATTTCAATTTGCTTTTCTTTTGGAACCATGACATCAAAGATTTTATCAGCCATATCAACTGCGTTAATCCTTTGGCGGATACTTTCGGCAACTTTTTCTTCATATCCACTATATGTATGGATTGCATACCATTGACGTGATGAATCGTATCGATTTTTTGACATAATTTCCTTTATTTTATAATTAACTTAAATAATTGATTAAAAATCCAATCCAACGAAATAATCAAAACGACAAAGAAGGTGGTAAAAAATATTACTGCCGCTGTCATGCCCCATGTAGCTTTACGGTTTGGCCAACGTACCTGGTGTAATTCTTTCCATGATCCCTTAAAATAGCCACCGATATAAAAAAGTGGTATCAAAAATTTATTTTTGGGTTTTTTAGGGACAGAAACCCTGGTTATTTTAGTTTTAGTTTGTTTAACGCCCTTTGTAGTCACTCGTTACACTCCTTCACCTTTTTGGTGAAATTAAATAGTCTGCTCGTAGCAGACTGTCAAGTATCAATATAGTCGAAAAGTTGAAAATAGTCAATAACATAAGACTACTATTTTTTTATCGGTAGAGTGAAGCTAAAGGTTGAACCAAAATTTAGGCGGCTGGTTAATTTAATTTTTGCGTTAATTTTACGTGCAAGCTTTGATGCGACATACAAACCTAATCCTGTCCCACTATTTTCCCTTGTTCTGTAGTCTTCACTACGATAAAATTTTTTGAATACTTTCGACTGATCTGATTTGCTTATACCTATTCCAGTATCTTTTACGGCAAACATTATTAAGTCCTTTTTTTGTTTTATCGAAATAGTTACGCTACCTTTTTTTGTATATTTGATAGCGTTTGTAATAAAGTTTTGCAAAAGTTCTTCCAAATATAATCTACTGACATATACTTTTCCGATTTTTGCCGTCATATCTAGATTTAAGTGAAGCTTTTTTGCTGTGGCATCATCTTTATATTTTTTATGCAGTTCATGAGCAAGTTCACGTACGTCAATTTCTTCGGGCGAATTTGAAACTCCGCGTTCTGCTCTTGATAGGGTACTTAGGTCATTTACCATACTAGCAAGAAAAATAATCTGTTCATGTGACACATTAACAGCATCAGTCAGCATTTTACTTGTTACGTCTGGGTGTTTCATCATTTCTTGAACATTTGAAATACTTCCTTCGGCAATGGTGATTGGGGTACGGAGTTCATGACTTATAACACTAATAAACTCATCGCGTTCTTCGTCGAGGCTTTTTTCTTTTGTAATATCGCGCAGAATAATAATATAGCCATCGTGGGTCTCGGACTTTTTTGAACGACTGTAACTACTTCTTATTGGTGAAAATGTCATCTCGAGACTTATTTTGTCATCATCATCAAAGGCATAATACAAATCGTCTCGTTTTGCGACGGTTTTTACCTGTTGAAGTGTTTTGAATACACTAATTTCTTTGCCGTCTTGGTCGATAAGTGGCAAAATTTCATCAACATGTTTGCCGTTTAAGCTATTGTTGGTATCTAATAAGTTCAAACTAGCCGCATTATACACACGAACTATACCGTTTATGTCCGTACTAAGTACGGCATCAGCCAGGTTATTGACTATACTAATAACCCTATCTCGCTGTAATGATTCCTGAGCCTTACTATTTAATAGTTCTTTTTTAAAAAGTTCTTGATACTTTGAAACACGCAATATTATTAATGCTGTCAACAAAATAGATACAAAAGTGATTAAATCATAATAAATAATTGTTTTGCTTATTTTTCCCCACAAGATAATATCGACATCAATTATGATTGCAAAAAATAAAACGTTAAGCCAAAAACCTCTTTTTGAGAAATATGCATATGAAGCAAGTGTCAAGATTAACCACATAGCAGAAATGGGTGAAAAAATACCAGAAACAAAAACTAAATATGCACCTGCCAGCAAGTGATATGCGACAAGCCTGAGTATCGCATCTGTTTTTGATTGTATCGGAAAAAGAAATTGGATTATCCCTAAAAATAACCACCAAAATGAAAGAATTAAAAACCCAAAATTGTCGTTTAAAAAAGTATTGTTAATAATATCCGATTGAATAAACACACCGTATAAAATTAAAATTGACGGTATTAACAAGCTGGCATATCTAAAAATTTGTGCCGATTGTGGTTTGTAGGAAGATCCACCCTCATACATATTGTGTTTATTATACATGAGGAGAATAAATTTATATAGAAGGGTTTTTTAATTTCAATGATTTACGGTGCTGTTTATAGTCTGGATCGGCGCATTCGACAAGAGACCAAAATCTTTTGCTATGGTTCATTTGTTTTGAGTGTGTTAATTCGTGAATTATTACATAATCAATCAATTCAAAAGGTAATTTCATTAGTGCAATATTTAAACTTATAGTTCCATTACTACTATAACTCCCCCATCGTCCACTTGCGTGTGAAAACCGCACTTTTTTATATATATAACCATACTTTTGCGCAAGATATGATAGTCGTTTTGGTAGATAACTTTTTGCTTCAATTCTAATGGCTGCTATAACTACGTCACGAATTTTTCTAGATACTAGCGGATCATTAATGTTTTTTTCGTTTGGTAAATTTATAATTATTTTTTGACCACGTCTAGAAACATTGAATTCATTATTTTCTGTATTTTTGAATGCAAGGGAGTGGCTCTTACCAATTTGCATACCATCTTTATATTCATATTCTGGTTTTGCATGTGATAACAATGAACGTAATTCATTACGTGAATTTTTTAATAGATGTTTGACAAAAAACATTGGCGTACGCATTGGCAAAGATGCGTTTAATGTCCCGTTAGGAGCGACTTTTATACGAATCTGATTTGCTATTGAACTTCGGCGTATAGTTATGTTACCAAATTCCTTATCATGGATCACAGGCATATAACGTTTTCCTTAGCGAATTAGAAAATTTCGACTTTTCGATGGATGAACCGGATTGGTTGACTTGTTTTCGGGTAGTGGTTGGATTAAATGTTTTAAAACGATTTTTAATTGACTCGCATACGTGTGCTTGCCACTAATAACAATTGCTTTTTCAAGTTTATGAGGCGGACTGAATTGTTTTAATTTTTTGTTAAACTCATCAATAGTAAGGGCAGGTTTTTCAACGCAAGTTTTAGTAGCTCGTTTTTGAGCTTCTTGTATTTCAGTCTGAACCCAAATAAACAAAGGTTCATATCCAGCACTGTGAGCATTTTTGGTAATCGCCATTCGTTCTGAGTGTAGGTTGGTGTGACTTTCAAGAATTGCAGTTTTTTTGGTTTTTAAAACTTCATCTAAAAAATAACTAGCTACTTTATTGATGATTTCATCTTCATCTTTACTAAACGTAGGGTTAGAAAATATCTGTTTTCGTAACTGGTCAAAACTTACAATAGGAGCTTTGAAAGTTTCAGCAAAGTGTTCTGCAAAAAAACTTTTTCCTGAACTTGGAATCCCTACCATGACTATTAAGTGTGGCTTTGTGGCTTCGCTTGGTTTCATATATGACAGTATATCACTACTTACGCAATGATGTAACGTAAAAACAAATTAATCCGTTTTTCTCTCGTTTCGTCAATGTTATATACAAATGTGTGGCTAAATAAGTACATATTTGTTGATTTGATGGAATCTAACACCATACTTTGAATATACATTTACTTATAGTATGCTTACAGTATTAACATAAGCGTAAAATAATATAACATGACAAAAAAACTTAATAAATTTACGAAAAACACTCGTAAAATTAATCGTAAGATTACTCGTACCGAATATCGTACTAGAAATATTATTAAGCGCATTGTCCATCGTAAAAATTTTAGCCGTTTTTTACGTATTTTGGGTCCTGGTGTCGTGACAGGTGCGGCTGATGATGATCCATCAGGGATTGCGACATATTCACAGGCTGGTGCAAAATATGGCCTAGGTTTTTTGTGGGCATTCCCTGTTATGTATCCACTGTTAATAGCTGTTCAGGAGTCCTGTTCCAGAATAGGTGCTGTTACAGGCAAAGGATTGGCATCTGTCATTAAAGAAAACTACAATAAAAAATTGCTTTATATGTCGGTTATATTGGTAGTTGTTGCTAATACGATTAATATTGGGGCTGATCTTGGGGCTATGGCCGCAACTACACAGTTATTTGTGAATATTCCATTTGCCATGCTGGCCATTTTTTATGCAATAGTTATTATTTTATTGGTGGTGATGGTTAGTTATAAAAAATATGCCAAAATTCTTAAATGGTTAGCTATCGCATTACTAGCCTATCCCGTAACGGCCATTTTAGTTGGGCAAAATTGGCCTGAATTAATCCAGAACACTTTTGGCGTTATCCCAGCTATTAATGCTGATACTGTTTACATTATGGTAGGTATATTTGGGACAACAATTTCTCCATATTTGTTTTTTTGGGACACATCCGAAATTGTTGAAGAGGAAATTGCTCACCATCGTTTAAGTAGTGTTGGGAAAGAGCCCAAAATTACCAAGCATTTTCTAAAAGGTATTCGAATGGATAATTTTTTAGGGATGACACTAGCTACCGTTACCGCGTGGTTTATTGTTGTTGCCTGTGCCTCTGTATTATTTAAAAATGGAGTCCACTCAATAGACACTGCAGCAGATGCTGCAAGAGCGTTAGAACCGCTTGTAAAAGGCTTCCCGTATGCGGGTTTAATGGCTAAGGTAATATTTTCGATAGGAATAATCGGCATTGGCTTATTGGCAGTTCCAGTATTAGCAGGTTCGTCCGCCTACGCAATTATCGAAACTCTTGGCTGGAAAGAAGGGTTATATCGAAAGTTTAGTAAGGCAATTGGTTTTTATATTGTTATTATATTTGCTACTATTGTTGGTCTAGTTATCAACTTTGTAGGGATTGACCCAATCCAGGCATTAATATTTACAGCAGTATTTAATGGTATTGCAGCAGTTCCTCTGCTTTGGATGCTTGTTAGAATTGGTAATAATCCAAAAATTATGGGTGAATATAAAAACGGCATACTTTCTAATATATTCGTTCGAATAGCATTAATTGTGATGACCATAGCAGTTTTAGCACTGTTCTATTTTCAAATAATATTTACTAAGTCTGCATAATATGATAAAATATATTAACAAAACAGTAAAAATGTATGTATATTTAGCCACATATATAACATTTAGTTAGTAACGAAACTGGCTTTAGATTGGAACCTAAATGAGCGAACCAAACTATGCGGACGTAAATCAAGTTTCGGCAGAGGACCTTTTGCCGCATCAATTTGAAATTGCTGCTGATTTGATTGATAGTCCAGAGACCAATTTACAACAAGAGGGAGTGCGGATAATGGCCAAAGCGGCGTTTCGGGCTATTAAAACGGAAGATGGACGATCAGCATTGGCTAAGATGTTGAGATATAGTCATAATGAAAAGATTGGCGAATTAATATCAGCCAGGGATGAATTAAAAAGAGCGAACGAAGATTTGGAGCGGTTAAGCTTGTATGATTCACTGACTGGTCTTCGAAGTAGAAATTATTTAGAAAGTTTTATTGAAACAATTAAACCTAGGCGACAAGGTGTATATCCGATTAGTATTATAAATATGGATGTTGATAATTTTAAATATATTAATGATACATACGGTCATCCCGTTGGGGACAAGGTACTTGTAAGCTTAGCAGAGGTTTTAAGAAATACTTTTCGTGAAGAAGATTGTATAGCAAGAGCCGGTGGTGATGAATTTATAATTCCACTCATAGATACCCAAGAAAAGGACGCAAAAAAATTAATTGACAGGTTTTATGAAATTTTAGCGAATCGAAACCTAGAAGAGGAAATCCCTATTCAAGTCTCTGTTGGGTATGCAATTGCAAAAAAATCATCAGAAGTTGATGAAAAAATTATAGAAGCCGACGACTCAATGTATGAAGACAAATACAAAAATGGTAACAAGAGAAGTTTAGAACACTTAATTACCGAGATAGAGAGCTAACGGATAACGTATTTTTAACTTAAACCGTGTTTATGGAAAGTTTCAGAATATTTTTTATCCATCTCTTCAATATGATGGACAAGCCAATCTGTCATGAATTCTAACAATTTATAACCAGAATCTAATAGATTATCTGGTTTTTGTAAAAAACTTTCGGTTTTTTCTCGAAGCTGTTGGTGGGCTGCTTTGTGGATTTTTGAATCTTTATAGTTAAATTCGTCAAAATACTTTTCCTCTGTTTCGAAATGATAATTTGTATAGATTTTTAGGTCATTTAAAATTTCATGGAATTTTTCAACATCATTTGCGACTAAGCATTCATAAAGTTCATCTATTAAACCAATAAAATGTTTATGTTGATTATCAATTATTTTTACATTTACACTGTATTTATCAGACCATTTGAATAATGACATAATATTCTCCTGTGTGTCTATTATACCACCTTGGTATTATTAAATTATATTGATAATCTAAAGACCAAGAATCTGCTTCTTTTTAGCTGCGAATTCTTCTTCGGTTATAATACCTTTTTGTTTCAATTCTGCCAGCTTCTCTAAGTCATCAACATCATCAAGCTGGTTGTCGTCTGCATTGGATGTTGAATTTTGTGATTGAGAATTTTTAGCGATTTCGATTTCTATCAGCTCTCTAAGAATTTCAGGTTGATCAATAGTCTTAAACCAAATCCCCGTAACGTCATTGCCAGTAGATAGATGGATATTTCCATATTCAAAGATTTTTCCTAATATACTTACATACAAATCAACGGTATTTATGTTGTCGTATGGAATTTGTTTTTTTGTGGTAAATAACCATCCTTTTTTGTAGTCCATGCCAATATCACTAACGGTGATGGACGTAAAAATATAACGAAAAATAAGCGCAATAACTATAATAACTGAAATAGTAAAAATACTAAAAATTGTAAAGATAGAAATTTCCGTGATAGCAATGAAAAATATGCAAGTCAATGCAACAAGAGTGACCTCAAAAACAAACATAATTTTACTCATTTTAAATGTTTTTTGTTTCGTATTAATTATGTCGTTATTTAGATTGTTACTACCTGCTGATTCTTTATTCATTTTTCATAACTATCCCCAACTATAAGACAACTATATCATAAATAATTATGTTACTGATAAACATAAGTTCATTTAAGCTGCTTAAATTAATCAAATAACTACTTAATAATATGCTGCAAAAATGTTTCGGGGTAGTTAATAAAATCACGAGTCAGTTGAACATTTTCAAGCTTATCGTAATCTGTTTCACGTATGCCTTTGTTAGAAAGTTCATATATAGTTGATGGATATGCTAAAAGTATCGGTGAATGTGTTGAAATAATAAACTGCGAACCATCAGCGACAAGCCCATGGATCCGTCGCATCAGTTCAAATAGCCTTTTTGGAGAAAGTGCAGACTCAGGTTCGTCGAATATATAAAGGCTGTTAGGCTTAAACCCCTCCATAATTGACATAAAGGCTTCTCCGTGGGACTGTTCGTGAATTCTTTTTCCATCGAAATACAGAGGCGTAGGTCCTGCTATCGTAACTGTTCCGCTTTCGGCATAATTTGCGGTTGTATAAAAACTTTCGGCTCTTAAAAAATACCCGGTTTTTTCTCGTTTATGGCCTCTTATTAGAGTTAAGTATTTATATAAGGTTGAAGTTTTGTTTTGAGAGCTAAAATTATAGTTTTTTGTCCCACCCTCAGGGTTGAACCCTGATGCTACTGCGAGTGCTTCAATTATTGTTGACTTCCCTGTCCCATTTTCGCCTGCTAAAAAAGTTACTGGTTTTTTTAATATAATTTTCTCAATATTTTTAACGGCTGGAATGGAAAATGTATATTCACTTGGATCAGTCGGTGGTTTGAATGATATCTGCCGAATAAATAAATTGTCCATATTTTTAGTATAATACTATTTTCTATATCTGAAGCCCGAATAAGTGTAGAAATTGCTGATAAATAAAATAAAATAATATTATCCCAAAAATCACCAAAATAATTTTGTATTTAAAATTGTGTTTTAGATATTTCTTTCTTTGTTTGTGGAACACAACGTCTAACAGCTCGTCACCAAAAAATATCGAGACAAATGTCCCAATTAAGGAAATAAATATAATTATCCAATTTGGCCATGGATTGACTAGAATCTGATGGAACGAATTTGTAATAATCGTCCTTTCATAAACTACCGGATTATTAAAAAGTACATATATGTTTAACGATATTGCAATGACCCATACTATTATTTCAGAATATATCATTCTCATCCCAGTCATTAACCTAATCGGAAAATCAAGTAAAAGACCGCCGTCTGCGATTGGAGTGGCTATTACAAATGCGCTCCAGGTTATGGCGCCTAATGCTATACCAGATGGTCCATATTGAAAAACCAAGTAAATGGTATAGAGTGTGAGGATTGTTAATCCGATGACAAACCTATTCAATTGTTGTCTTTTTGTTTCATGATGAATCAGATCATTTTTGGCAATTTTCATAGCTTAATTTTATCATAGCGCTTGTGATCGGTCGCTTTTGGGAATTTATTTAAAATCGGATACTAATCTTTTATGCAACGCACCCAAAGGTCATAACCTGGCAATAAGCCTATGACTCATCAGTATCCCTACCGAGCAGTAACCACGATCCATCACAATTCTTTGTTGTGGTTGATCGTACCTCGGGGATAAAGCCCGCCTCTTCGACAGCGTGCCAATATGGGTGGAACGAACTTTGAATCTCATCAATTAATTCATGTATACCGGTGTCATTATTGTAGCCAGCCTCAGTATAAACTTGACTATCCACTCCATCTGTCTGCTCTGTATTAGCGAGGTGAACGATATACAGTCTGTAAAATTCTTCATCGAGAATAGCTTTTCTGCCCAGATTAAGAATCACTTTTAGATAATCAGGGGAAACGGGTCGTTCAATTCCACATGGGACACCCGTATTAAGAACTTCAGTTCGGAGCTGATGGCCTTTGTCTTTTAAAAAGATGGATTTATCAATTGAAACTTCTGGGTTGCTCGATGAGTTCATAGTATTTAAATTATAAACTAAAGTTTTAATATGTCAATGCTTGGCAGGGGCACGAAGAATCGAACTTCGATCTTAGGTTTTGGAGACCCATATACTAGCCGTTGTACTATGCCCCTTTGACTGTGACCAGCTTCAATATTGTAACAGAAAATTAAAGGTATTTACAGGTTGTAAAAGCATGAGCACTGTCTTATAATGTTGTCATAATACACATAAACAAATAAGGAGTGGTCGGTCAGCGATAGTTGGCCACTTAACGACGAGTAAATGAAGATACTTATGCTAGGGTGGGAACTTCCGCCTCACAACAGCGGTGGGTTGGGGGTTGCATGTTACAATATTTCGAAAGAGCTTGCACTTAAGGGCTCGCAAATTGATTTTGTTGTACCCTATACTGCCGAACATCCCGGATCTGAATTTATGACAGTTCACTGTGTTACGAAACTATTGCCGGATAAGAGATTCGGGATGGGGGTATACGACGACCCAACTTTCGCGAACACCTCTTTGTTGACAGCCAGTAATAGCGGTCTATACACCGTTGAAGATGTTCGTAGACGCTACACAAAATATGTAGAAAAACTAGTCAAAAAATCCAAACCCGACATCATCCACGCCCATGATTGGCTAACTATGGATGCAGGTATGCGCGCCAAAGAAATATGTAAAGTTCCTCTTATCGTTCATGTTCATGCAACCCAATTTGATCAGGCGGGTGGTAAAAGCGGTAATCCATTAATTCATGAGATTGAATACAACGCATTAACCATGGCAGACAGGATAGTTGCTGTTAGTAATATTACGAAAAATATTATAATTGAAAAATACAAAATTCCAGCCGACAAGATTGAGGTAATTTATAATTCAATCGATCTAGCAAGTTTTAACGACAGCCATAAATATGATGTGCGAACATATAAATATCTTGAGGCCATGAAAAATGAAGGCTATACAGTCGTTCTGTATCTAGGACGGCTAACAATTCAAAAAGGGTTATCGCATTTGATTCAAGCCGTGGCCAAAGCTAGCGAAAGATATAATAAAATTGTATTACTATTAGCCGGTGAGGGCGATCAGCGTGATGATTTAATAAAGTTAGCAGCTGATTTGGGGGTTTCAGACAAGATATTCTTCACGAATTGTTTCGTTAGCGGCAAACAAGTTAGAGACGCATATATTGGGTCGGACATATTTGTTATGAGTTCTGTTAGTGAGCCATTCGGTTTGACAGCCCTAGAGGCTGCTCACTATGGTAAAGCATTGATTATTTCTAAACAATCTGGTGTTGGTGAAATACTAAATAGCGTTTTTCGATATGATTTCTGGGACGTTGACAGGCTGGCTGACCAACTAATTGGTATAGCAACCTCATCAGCATTAAAAAATTCACTACAACAGAATGTTCAAAATGAGTATGCTCGAATTTCCTGGCATGATGTCGCCCAGACTTGTTTAAGAATGTATAGTTCTGTTCGGCGAGGGATTATAGTATGAGTTCCGTTAGAACTAGGGCAAAGACATCTTATCAGCTTATTTGTAAGTGCGAAGTATATCCAATAGGAGTTCTAACGGGATGAGTAAACGCGGTATAGCCCTTTATTTGCATGCTCATCAGCCGTACAGGGTTCGTAAATATAGTGTATTTGATAGCGCGATTAACCATGATTATTTCGATGAACCGGATTATAACAGCGAAAGTAATAATGAGCAGGTTTTCAAAAAAGTTACAGATAAGTCTTATCGGCCTATGAATGCCCTGCTCGAAAAATTGCTAGATAAACATTCTGAATTCAAGGTTTCTATCAGTATCACCGGTGTATTCATTGAACAAGCCGAACAGTGGGCGCCAGATGTAATCGATAGCTTTAAACGACTAGTTAAAACAGGTAGAGTGGAGATTGTCGCTGAAACCTACTACCATACGTTAGCTTTCTTTTATAGTATGGCTGAATTTGAGCACCAGGTTGAAATTCATAGAAAGAAAATACGTGAATTATTCGGCGTCGAGACAAAGATATTTCGCAATACGGAACTTTCATACAATGATTCAATGGCAAAATGGGCTGATGAGTATGGATTCAAGGGTATTCTGGCCGAAGGGTGGGATCCAATATTAAAATGGCGTAGCCCAAATTTTATTTATCGACCACCTGGAACAAAAAACCTTTCGCTACTTTTGAAGAACTATAGACTAAGCGATGATGTCGCGTTTCGTTTCCAGGATAAAAATTGGCCAGATTGGCCCTTAGATGCCGATAAATATAACAAGTGGGTTAACGATTCAATAGAGGGTAAATCAATCGTTAATTTATTTATGGACTATGAAACGTTTGGCGAGCATCAATGGGATGACTCTGGAATATTTGATTTTTATGAAGCATTTGTTGGTAAATGGCTAGATAATCCAGCTAATACATTCTACACACTCTCAGGAGCAGTAGATGCATTCAAGCCCGTTGGTGAAATTAGTATGTCGAATACAGTAACATGGGCCGATACTGAGCGTGACTTAACAGCGTGGCTGGGGAACAGTATGCAACAAGAGGCCTTGCGCTACATTTATTCTATGGAAGATGATATATTGCGCACGGATGACTTAGAGCTAATAAATGATTGGCGAAAATTGCAAACATCCGATCACGTTTATTATATGTGTACTAAATGGTTTAATGATGGAGACGTCCACGCCTACTTCAGTCCATATGAATCTCCATATGATGCCTTCTTGTATTTTATTAATGTTGTTCGCGATCTACGCTGGCGACTGCATTGTCATCACCAGTCGGGAGGTTTGAATGGCTAGACCGATTGTTTTAAGTAATGGCGAATTACATGTTGGGTTAAATGGGTTTGGGACAGTTCACGACTTATATTACCCATATGTTGGGTTTGAGAACCACTCGGCAGGTGGTAATTTACGTCATAAAGTTGGTGTATGGATAGATGGTGAGCTTAGCTGGATTGATAACCCTAAAAATCCTTCAGATGAGTGGACTTTTTCATTCCACTATCCCCACGATGCCTTGATTGGCCATACTATCGCTAAAAATATGCGGTTAGGGATAATTTTAGAATTTGATGATTTTGTTGACGTCCATATGAGTGTCTTTGTCCGAAATATTCATATTATTAATTTGCGTGATCAAATGCGTGAAGTTCGGCTATTTATGCATCAAGCGTTTGCAATCGGTGATTCCAGGAGTAATACGGATACCGCTCAATATTTACCAGATAACAATGCAATTCTTCACTATCGTGGGCGTAGAGCATTTATTATTTCGGGTAGTCACAATGATAACCCTTTTGATCAATATACCGTTGGGTTATTCGGAATTGAAGGCAAAGAAAGTACATATTGCGACGCAGTTGATGGTGATCTTGGTATGAATAATGTCGAACATGGTCGCGTTGATTCGACGTTACGATTTAAAACAAATATAGAAGCACACGGCTCTGAAAGGATTCAGTATTGGATAGCTGCGGGTAAATCTACCCGCGAAGCACTTTTTATTCATAAACAGGTTCAAAAAGACGGGGCATTGTCGCTTTTAAAGCGAACTGCTAGTTGGTGGCATGAATGGCTGGATCCTGCCTATGTGGTAGTTGACAAAATTGATCCTAATTATCGAAAAACATTTCTGCAAAGCATGATAATAATTAAATCACAAATTGACAAGCGCGGAGCAGTTATAGCCAGTACTGATACATCAATGTTAAATTATTCGCGTGACGCCTATAGTTATTGTTGGCCTCGTGACGGAGCTTATATCCTATGGCCATTAGTTCGTTTGGGCTATAAGGAAGAACCTTACCACTTTTTTAAGTTCTTAAGGCAAGGACTTCACCCTGACGGCTATATGATGCATAAATATCGAGCTGATGGGGCACTTGGAAGTAGCTGGCACCCTTATTTGCAAAATGGAATAGTTGCACCACCAATCCAAGAGGATGAGACTGCCCTACCGTTGTTTATCTTTGTCCAATATTATCAACTTAATCCAGATAAAAAACTATTAAATGAATTTTATAAAGACATGATTTTGCCGATGGCTAACTTTTTAACGAGTTATATAGACGATACAACTGGTCTTCCTAAGCCAAGTTATGATCTATGGGAGCAAACGTTTCTAATTAGTACATACACTACTGCAGTGACATATGCGGCTCTTATTGCTGCGTCAGACCTTGCAGCGTCAGCTAGTGACCCAAATAATGCTGTTAAATGGCGTTCAGCTGCGGACGAAATTCAAATCGCTGCCAATAAATACCTATATAATAACCAAAAAAACACATTCTATCGTGGTGTAAATGTTACTGATGGTCAGGTTGAATATGATGATGTAGTTGATTGTTCGAGTGTCTTTGGAGCGTATATGTTTGGATTATTCGCACCAAATAGTACTGAGGTATTATCCTCTGTAAAAACAATTGAGAAGTTGTTTGGAATTGATAGTGGGGCACAGGGACTACCACGATTTGAAAATGATCAGTATCGTCGATCAAGTCCTGGTATTACTGGCAACCTATGGTTCGTTCCCTCATTTTGGCTAGCACAATACTGCATTGATAATAATGAAATTGATAAAGCGACAAAAATACTTGATTGGGCTAAAAGTCATGCGATGAGCACTGGTGTTATGGGAGAACAATTGGATCCTGTCACTAACGAAATTATCTCGCCTGCTCCATTGACGTGGTCAAATGCTGAATATACCTCTACACTTCTTGATTTAATAACAAAAGACAGCAAATATTATGAGTCCTAAGATATTAAAACACGCAAAAAAACATATGGCAGCTATGTTTTGGCGCATAAAAAATCTTCCACGTAAGCATATATTTAAAAAATTTGATGATAAAACAGGACTTGTTTATTTTGGGCACGTAAATCAACATTTCGATGAGTTCAAAATGGTTAGAGGTCTTACGATGTCGCCAAATCATTTTGACGATCATTTTTCAGTCGGCTCGATTGGTGGCTACAGTTTATTAGTAGTTGATAGAAGCAATTTTGTGTCAGTACCAAAGAAAAAGGATGTGGTTCACAACTGGATAATTTTTGCTTTTGATTTACACACAAAAACAGCAATCCCTCATTTTTTTATTGGTGCGAATAATATAGACATTAAACCATTTCATGCTCTATTTACGACTTTCCCTAACATGAAAGATATTGAATTAGGTGAATTTGAAAAATATGATTCAGATTTTATTAGTCGTTTTAAAGTGTACGGACGTCCTGCAAAATCATTAGAGATTCAAAAAATCCTAACTGCTGAAATTACAAAAACTCTTAGTGCGCATCTATGGCCGATATGTGTGGAACAACATGATAATGTGTTGTATTTGTATTCAACGGGCGGTAATGTCTCACTGAGCCTATTAAATACTATGTTAGAAAATGGCCTGTGGCTAGCAGGCCGGTTGGATAAGCAAACAGAGGATTTAAACTAACTAGCCTTTTTTCTGCTTCACTTCATTACGCCCTAGACTTTTTTTAGTTTCAGTGTAGGTTGCGTGTGCACGAATAATCGGGTCATACTTTTTCAGTGAGATTTTTTCAGAAGTATTTTGAGTATTTTTGGTCGTATAATAAGTACGGTGACCGCTGGATTCGCTCACTAAACCAACTAATTTTCGCTTTGTATTGCTCTTTGCCATAATATTCCTTATTTTCACTTTCACCGTACGGCGAATTGCGAATTGATCGTCTACTAGAGGTGAATTATAGCAAATAATCACATAAACTTCAAGAGGTTATCGGTAATTCGTAAATGAAACAGGAAAATCGAAATCATGGTTTGTTACTAATTTCATTGCAGTTTGCAAATCATCCTTGCTATTACTGATTACCCGCACGGCGTCGCCCTGTATTTGAGGTTTAATTTTGGGCAACTCTTCTCTTATAAGTTTTGTTATCATTTTTGCTTTGTCTTGATCTAACCCCTCAATAAATGGCACTTCCTTGGTGGCTTTAAGGTTACTAATAGCAATTGTTTTGGTAAGGTCTAGCACTTTACTGCTTTGATTACGTGAGGCAAGCTTTTTTCTAATAATATCAATAATACTGTCAATTTGCCATTCATTTGAGCCAATAATCTTAAACCCAGTTTTATCCCCTAGCCAATCAACTTCGGCAGGAGTCCCTTTAAAATCATAGCGGTTGCTAATTTCTTTTTGAGCCAATGCAAAAACGTTATTCATTTCTGCTTTGTCGTATTCTGATACTATATCAAAACTGAATGTTGCCATATGTTTAGTATATCAAAAACGTGACGTTATAAGTTATATAATAGGTATATGGATAAAATTAATGAAGCTTTTTCCAAGATAAGTCGAGCTGACTTTATACCAACTTCTATAAGGGCTCGGTCTAATCTTGATATTCCTTTACCTATAGGCTATGGGCAAACGATTAGCCAGCCATTAACAGTGAAAAGAATGCTTAGGTGGCTTGATGTACAGTCAGGGGATAAAATACTTGACGTGGGCTCGGGTTCTGGCTGGACGTCCGCTCTACTTTCCTATATAACAGACCCAAAAGGATGTGTTGTCGCTGTTGAAAGAGTCCCTGAACTGATGGAATTTGGAAAGACGAACTGTAAAAAATATAATATTAAAAACATACGTTTCAAGTTAGCTCACAAGAACTCTTACGGATGGTTTAATGAGTCACCGTATAATCGAATATTAGTTAGCGCATCTGCATCAGTTTTGCCCCCAGAACTATTAGATCAATTAAAAATCAGTGGTAAATTAGTTATACCAGTTAAAAATGATATTTTAGAAATAACAAAAAAATCGAAAAACAAATTTGATACTATCATTCATCAAGGATATATTTTTGTTCCTCTAATATAATAAACAATCTGGAGCCGTGATCGGGATTTGAACCCGAGACCTTTGCCTTACCATGGCAACACTCTACCAACTGAGCTATCACGGCACATTGAGACAATTATACCGTTTAATCATTGCATCTTCAATCACTGGTCGACAAGTCTTGAAAATGTACTGCTTATCAGATAAGATAGTTGAGTACTTTGATACACGCCGCCTTAGCTCAGTTGGCTAGAGCAACTGTTTTGTAAACAGTAGGTCCCCGGTTCGAATCCGGGAGGCGGCTCCAAAAGCTGGAATCGTGTAGTGGCAATCACAGGAGACTGTAAATCTCCCGCCTTTCGGCTTCGTAGGTTCGAGTCCTACTTCCAGCACCAATATAAAATATTCCATCCTTGTGATGGAGTATTTTATATTAGCATTTGAATTATGACTCGATTCTACGAAGCATTTAGTCAAAGACAAAATTTCGTAGGTTCGGTGTAGTGAGTGAAATAAAAGAAAGCGCGAAGCATTTTCTTTTGTAAACGAGCGGAAAAGGCGAAGCCGCTGTCCTACATCTTAATCCTACTTATGCTTGCCAAACATTAACTTTATAAGTAATTTAGGTATATGTCAGAGAAATTAAGGGCTCTAGTTGATTTAGATGGAGTTCTATGTGATTTTGATAAGCGGCTCGCTGAAGTATGGAAAGAAAAATGGCCAGATGACCCAGCCGAAATGCTATTAAATAGAGACGTGTTTGAAATTCCTGAAATGGTAGGTTTTTGCGATGATGCCGAAGAAAAGCTCAAACAAATTTATCTAGCCGAGGGTTTTTACGCATCATTAGAGCCAATCCTACGAGATCTCGGTGCGGTTGCATTGGATGAAATGAAGCAAAATGGGCACGATGTATATATACTAACCTCTGCTGGTTCAAAGGCAATGAAGGCTCCGACGGAGAAATTCGTCTGGGTCCGCGATAACCTTGGTTCCGAGTGGGTTGAAAAAATTATCATCTCGAAATTCAAGCATATTGTTGATGGTGATATATTGATTGACGACAAACCTTCACCGAATGGTGAAAATCAAGGGGCGAAATGGGAACATGTAATATATGACCAACCCTTCAATAGACATGTTACCGATAAACGACGAATGACGTGGAAAAACTGGCGTGATGTGTTACCAGAACTGTGCGAATAGCTATTCTAAACTTTTCAAATACTCTAAAATTTTCGGATGAATTGACGTTGTAAAATAATTTGTTACCTTAGTCGGTTTAATCCATTTTAATTCAACTAAATTATCTTGCGCGACAGCCTTATCAACGTCCCCCAATGGTTCACATAAGTAGTAAACTGAAAGAAATTCACGAAGCTCTGGGTATGTCTTCGCAAACACAACTTTCTTTATATTAACTTCTAAATTCGTATTTTCTTTGACTTCATTTCTCATATTGTGTTCAAGGTCATTTTCATAATCAGGCCTGCCGCCAGGAAAAACCCATGAAAGTTTTTTCATATGTGGGTCATTAATGCGTTTCCCGATTAGAATTTTTCGAGTTTTTGAATCATAAATAATTGCAAGTAGGTTGACTAAAAAGACGCCCTTATCAAATTTTTTCCAATCCATTTTATACCTCCAATCCTATATTCATTATACTACAATTTAGCCATAATTGATGTGTTTTTAAGATTATAATAGGTTTTTCAAGGGTCATCCCCCGAGAGTCAGATTCTCGGGGTGACCGTACTACGGTTTGATCAGAGATTCACGAACACCGAGGAATCGGCTTCACGGGTGTTGGCCTCCTTGCATGTAATCAGGAAGCCACTGACAGCTGGCATGATATCCATCTTGCCAGGGTCACACTCCCATTTGAAGTACGAACCGTCGTGACACCTTCCCTTGATAGTTAGGTGTTGCTCGGGTTCGCACCCCTTGATCGTTTTGAGATCGAACGCCGAGATTGTGATCTCGGTGCGACGCTGTACGTTGTTGACGAAGAGCTTTGCTTTGGAACATCCCTTCTTGTTGTGGGTGAAGTGTTGTTTCAACTTGTGCAGCTCAGCGATATTCTCAACAGCATACACATCCTGGGCAGATTCGCGTACGGACGACATATCACTCCTTGTCTTGTTTTCGGGCTTCTGTCTAGTGGGTTATCTGACAACCCAATCTTACGAAAACCAAAAACGCAGTTGCCTGCGTGATAGGATAGATATGTTGATAATCATTATCTAACAATTAATTATGATATTCAAGCGTAAGTACTACGTTACTACACGACGGGGCTGTTTAATTCGTTTTGCTTGTCCTTGGGGGATAATTATTTTGGCCGCTTTTTCGCGTAAATCGTTGGCAAGTTCAACTCGGTCAGTTCGTTCGTATGCATCAGCCAAGATATTTAGTGTTTGCGGGATTGGATCCAACTCGACTGCTTTTTCTAGAGATTCAATCATTTTTTTATCATTTCCAAGTTTTTCCTGGACTTTAGCATAGGCTATATGACGTGAAGCCAGTTCGTTGTCGATTGCCAATGCTTGCTCAAATGCTAAAGCGGCCTTGTCGTAATTTCCAGTTTCATAGTAAATTAAACCAACATTATGTAGACTGCTGGCGCTTGGTTCCAGAGATTGCGCAATTTCAAAACATTCGATAGCGTCTTCGAGTGAATGCTGTTTAGCGTACAAAATTCCTAATCTATTATATGCACTGGCATTACGTTCATCAATCCTTAAAATTGTTAAAAGAGCTTTTTCAGCACGAAGGTATTTATTAGTTTGAATTGAATCCTGCGCAATTGACCATAACTGATTAAGTTTATCCGAAATCCTAAGGGGTAAATCAGCAGTGACCTCACGTATTGTTTGTGGTTGATAAATTACCCAGGCACCAAAAAGAAGAATTAACAAAAGTCCTAACATATCTTTACCAATTATAACAGAAATGACTCCTATATAATCATTTGCGCCAAACAGAGGCGGATATTACCATTAGCTTCAATCCGTTCGTATGTTTTCAGTAGTTTGTCAATATAGTTGATTGTGTCTAATTTAGGGTTTTCAAAAATAGTTTTTTTCAATATATTTGACGCATCTATTAGTAGTAACAGTGCCAATGTTCTATTATCTTTATATCGTTGTGTTATCAACAATTTTCTATATAAATTTCCACTTAATAGTTCACGAGCATCACGAATCATAGTACTGCGCATCTCAAAATATTCAATATCTGATGCTAATATGGTTAGCTCAGCAGGTAATCCTTCCGCAATGAATAACATTTGTGAACGTTTTTTATTATCTTTTATGTCGAGTGTATCTAATAATTCTGATGACTGTTTCGATGATATTGGCTTGATATTAAGGTGTTCTGTTCGTGAAATGATTGTCGGCAATAATTTTGATATAGAGTGTGATACTAATATAAAATGTACGCCTTCACCTGGTTCCTCAAGTAACTTTAAAAATGCATTTTGAGCCTGTATTGTCATTCTTTCGGCATAATCAATAATTATAATCCTCTCACCAGCAGTTTTTGTACGTGTTTCGTCGTACAGTCGCCTCATAATATCTATGCTGATAATGCCTTTTTTAATATCAATTTTCTCGTCATTTTCGGGAAGAATAATTTGTGGAGAAACGCTTCGCATGGCGGCGATATGTTTTGCAATAGTACTTAGTCCCACTTTATTTTCACCAGTCAACAACAATGCGTGAGGTAATTTTTTAATGATTAACTTTAAAAGTTTTTCACTGTCTGGATTAATTATGGGACATACCATGCTAATTAATTTTAACTCCCGGGAAGTGTTTTGTTAATAGTTCTGGAAATGGCGAAATAAATATTTTACGTTTACCATTCGGTATTGTTATTTCTAAGCTATAGGCATGCAGATACAACCTATCTGCTGATTTGCCATAAACTCTATCGCCATGTATTGGGCAATTTAGATATTTCATATGCACCCTAAGTTGATGAGTACGACCTGTTTGTGGTTGGAGTTTTACAAGTGAGTATTTTTCGTTTCTTGCAATAATTTCGTACTTTGTAATAGCTGCTTTTCCATTTACATCAACCCGAAAAGTGCTTGGTTTTTTAGGATTTCTGCCGATTGGAAGGTCGATATTGGCTTTATCATGCTTTGGTATCCCATCAAGTACTGCGTAGTATGTTTTTTTGGTTTTTCTATCTGAAAATTGTTTTTGAAGTAATTTTGCGGTTTCTTCATTTCTGGCGCCAAGAATTATCCCACTGGTGTCTCGATCAAGGCGATGAATAATGCCCGCTCTGTTTGTTTCAATATCGTATGTAGTGTAACGCTTAAAAAAGTCAGCTATAGTAAACTCATCATTTAGCGCCCCTTTTGAATGGGTTAAAATGCCCGCCGGTTTGTCGATGACGATAACATTATCATCAATGTAAATTATAGGTATTTGATTATCACTAAAATCAGTCAACTCTGGCAGTTTGATGGAAATTTTATTGGTTTCGAGTATTTCATGTTTTGACGATATTACGATTTTACCATTGACGCTGACGTGTCCGGCTTTGATGTGTTTTTGCCACGTACTTCGAGAGGTTTCTGGGTATTTTCTTGCCAGTTCGCTGTCTAGACGTTTTTTATCAGATATAGATTCAAATAAATAACACTCTTTGCCTTTGTAGGGCATAGCATATGACCTTGAATTATCTCGTGGATTTTTGATTAGTTCACCGGTAACATTAGCCTTTTTGGTTTTAATTTGTGCCATTACATAATCTATATCATCATCGGCGGTATCATCAAATAAAATATAGAATTTATGATTCAAGAATCGAAAAGAAACCAAGGTATTTATAGTGTTAGGATTAGATAGCTTAATTGTCTCAACATTTCTGGGGACATTTTCATCCCCTGCCATCTCATAACGACGCAGGACATCAAGAATGTCGCGACTTGATACTTTGACCACCCTAGCCTACCTCACACGTGATATCGTCCTCATATGGCTTACTATCGATATCCATAATCAATTTTTCCTCAGTCAACGTATCGTCAGATATGTTTCCATCGGATAAACTCGATTCTGAATTACCGCTAACTACGCCATCTGATGAACGAATCACGTGCGACGCAGGCTGTCGCAGTCCGACGGCCTGCTGAGCCCTTAAAAGCGTTTTATTGGCAATTGGGGTTAAGTCTTGCTCAGACTGCTCTAATTTGGCGATTACAGCATCTTTGTCAACATTTGCCAGTTTTTGTTGGAAGTAAGTTAAAAACTTTTCGACTTCAACTGCAACAACAGTCTTGAATTCAACGTATCTAGTCTGACCCTTGTAATGCGCAACAACATCTTGCAAGGATAATCCTTGCAAAAGAGAAAGGATTTCAAGTAGGTTGCTGATACCGGGTTGGTTTTCACGATCAAGGTTGATTTCGGCCTTATCATCGGTGGTTGCCGCCATAATTTTCTTGTATGCGACGGCCGGATTGTCACTTAGGAATATAACACCACGACCCGAATCATCGCTTTTACTCATTTTTTTAGTCGGATCAATAAGGTCTTTGATGCGCAGCCCCTGGTCATTGCCGAAAAACTCGTGCTGCTTTGGTGCGGATTCTGGGACCATAAATATATCACCGAATTTTTTGTTCATGCGCTGAGCAATGTCGCGAGTAAATTCAAGGTGTTGAGTCTGGTCATCACCGACGGGGACGTATTTGGCGTTATATAAGAGAATGTCTGACGCCATTAGTACCGGATAGTTAAATAATCCAATTGAAAAATTCTCGTCTCTAGCTGTATTTAATAATGCATCTGATTTCTCAACATCTTCAACGGATGTTATATCTCCAATTTTGCCAAAATTTGTATTATATAGTGCATGTGCGAATTTATCCCTGAAGGCACGGACTTTGTCTTTTAATTGGGTCATTCGAGATAATTCACCATAGTATACAAAATTATTTAATATCACTGTTAGCTCGCTGTGGGCTGGGATGTAACTTTGGCGGTACATGAAGATATTAGGGTTTTCTAATGGTAAACCAGCAGCGACAAACAACATGGCGTTGTCTAAAATCTGTTTATTTAGTTTTGAATAGTCAATTGGCATTGTAAAGCTATGTAAATCAGGGATAAACATATTTATCTGATATTTGTCAGATTTATTTTTGGCCATATCAATCATAGGCAAAATCGCACCAAAATAATTACCAATTGTTAAATCTTGGTTCGCCCTTATACCAGTTAATATTACATCTTTTTGCATATTGCTTTTATTATACAGTATCGGATAATGCGACGTCATCTTAAAGTAAAAACACACCAGATATGGTGTGTTTTTACTATTGATACGCTAAAACTAGCGTTTTGAGAATTGTTCGCGTTTGCGAGCGCTGCGTAAGCCGTATTTCTTTCGTTCTTTTTCGCGAGAGTCGCGTTTTAAGAATTCGGCTTTTTTAAGAGCCGTACGAAGATCTGAAAAACCAACCGTAATTGCTTTGGCGATAGCTAGTTTAATTGCGTCAACCTGTCCGGCAACGCCGCCACCGTTAACAACGACTGTGATATCGAAATCTTTTTGTTTGCTAACTAGTGCAAGTGGATCGGTAATTTCTGCCAAGTGAGATTTGTTGTTATTCAAATACTCATCTGCAGGCTTGTCATTAATAGTAATTTTA
>CAZHFQ010000011.1:0-27902 GCA_964531915.1 uncultured Saccharimonas sp. (SeqCode)
CTGCTCCCCCCGCAGCGTAAGTTACTGTTGACCCAGTGATATTATTGGATGTACCGCTTCCACCTACTCCAGGATTAGTTGCAGACGTTGCAGCAGTTCCGTTAGTCCTAGATCCTCCTCCTCCTCCTCCTGCGGTTGTTGTCCCTCCGTATGTGCCAAAACCGAGCCCACCAACGCTACCTTGTCCAGATGGACTTGCGTTTCCACTGAATTTGTTAGATCCTGCAGAGCCACCACCCGATCCGCCATCAGCTCCTGTTCCGCTATTGTATCCAGTCCCACCACCCGATCCGCCTCCTGCGGCTGTTCTAGTCCCAAAGGACGAGGCTTGAGCATTGTTATTATCAGCTGTTCCGCCATTTCCAACGACAACGGGCATACTGCCAGTTAATGTCTCAGATCCAGTTAAATAACCACCAGCTCCTCCGCCGCCACTTCCAACGTTCGCTGCCCCGGATGGCCCCGAACCACCGCCACCGACAATAAGTACTGTAGCTGAGATGGTTCCGGGGCATGTTATTGTGCCACTATTTGTGAAAGTGTGAATAGTATATCCGTTTGAGTGGTTGATATTATTTCCACCAGAACAGTCCGTGTTTTCGTTTATATCTGTTCCAGAAGTATAGAAAGTTTCCAGGTGTTGAGCAATTGTTTCAACATCAACCCTGCGTTCGGTGTCACGCCCATTTGCCTGAGAGCCACGTAAATTTACTACCCCCAACGTGAGCAGTATTCCCATAATTGCTATAACTATAATTAGCTCTAGTATCGTAAACCCACGATGATGATTCATATATTACAATCATAAACGTCTTGGAGCCAATTCGCAAGCAAGCTATATCTCTATCGGCTCTTGTTGAATTTGGATGCGAAATTTATCACGGACTTTTCCAATAATTTCGTCACTAGCTGCTATCAAATCACTATATGTAGCATTTGATTCGTTAATTAAAATTAATGCATTATTTTCAAAGATTTTCATTTTATTGAGTTGGACGCCTTTTAGCCCAACATTTTCAATCAACCAGCCCGCAGGTACTTTGTAGTGGTCATCACCTAAATCAAAAATAGGCATGTCGGGGTTAATTTTACGTAAATCATCCAACTGCCATTTTTCAACGATTGCATTTTTGAAAAAAGAACCACTATTTGGCATTACGGCAGGATCGGGGAGCCTGTTTTTACGTATTTCAATGACGGCATTTCTAATTACATCAACTGTATATATTTTGATATTTTTTTCATCTAAATATTTTTGTAAAGATTCATAAAATGGTGGTTGAGGCTGATTTTTTGATAGTTTTAGGGCGATTGAAGTAATTACATAACGACCTTTTGATTTACCCTTAAAAATACTATCTCGATAAGCAAATCCACACTCATCACGAGTTAGTGTTACAAAAGTATCAGTTTGGCTGTCATACGCCTTAAGTGACTGCAATGTATCGGCAACTTCTTGGCCATATGCACCAACGTTCTGAACCGGTGCTGCACCAGCTGTACCCGGGATAGCTGACATAGTTTCTATGCCGCTAAGCCCCATATCAACTGTTCGTTTAACGACCGAATCCCAGATTTCACCAGCGCCTACGCGAATTGTAGTAGAGTTAATGTCGTCGGCGATGACTTCAAATCCTGGTATACGCATTCGGATAACAATACCATTAAATCCTTCATCTTTTACGATTACATTACTGCCACCTCCTAGGATAAATATTGGTAATTTTTGAGCTACAGCATTTTTGTAAACTTTTGCAATTTCATCCGGTGTACGAACATCTGTCATAAAACGGGCTTTCCCGCCAATTTTCATGGTTGTATAGTTTTTTAGAGGTATATTTGTGTGAATGTCCATATCACATATAATTATATCTCATTTTTCTAGTCTTGCGATTTGGTTTACTCTCTCAAAATTATTTCCGTATTATTGTAAAGTAATTTTAGATTTAAATCATTCAGGGTCCAACCCTGACAAATCATATAAATTGAGTAAATTTTGCTATAATGGTTTAGTGCCCAACATGCACCCGTAGCTCAGTGGATTAGAGCATCTGTCTTCGGAACAGAGGGTCGCAGGTTCGAGTCCTGCCGGGTGTACCATGTCGTTTTTATCTGATTAAAAATTGATTTTATCTTGGGATAAGTATAAGCTATTTAGTATAAATTAAAATAAATAAGGAATGTTTATGAAAAAACATATTATGAAAAGTAGCGCCGCTGCCTTGATGGTCGCACTACTAATAATGGCTTCCTTGCCCTTTTTTGCAATGGCAAAAAGCACGCAAGCTCAGCAGGGGAACACGTCAAATGGCAACTCGAATGTTAACTCGAGCGATAATTCGAATGGTTCGTCGAATTCAAATACTTCGAAGACCACTACCCCAGCTCAAAAGAAGCTTGGTGGTGATCAGCTTAAAAATTGTCAGAATCGAGAAGGCGCAATAAATAATATTATGGCGCGTATATCCGATCGAGCGCAAAAGCAGCTTACGTTGATGAATAGCATATCTACACAAGTTCAGAATTTGTACAAGAATAACAACATGTCGCTTGGCAGTTATGATGTACTTGTTGCCGCTGTAAAATCAAAGAAAACAATCGCCGAAAAAGAGATGAATAATGTGAGGGTTCAAAGCCGAGTGTTTAATTGTGGTGGTGATGACCCTAAGGGTATTGCAACGCAGTTCAAGTCAGAGGCATCAACTCAGGCTGGGGCTTTGAACGAATATAAAACTTCTATAAATAACCTATTGGTTGGGGTGGAGAGTGCAACTGTTTCATCAGATGGGACTGAGTAATTATGAGTTTAAATAATAGTAGGATATCTGGGTTTTCAATAGTAGAGCTTGTGATTGTAGTTGTAGTGATTGGGGTTATAGGGGTATTAGGATATGTTGCCTATGACAGGATAGATGTGAATAACAAGGATAATACGAGTAAAGTCGAAGAACAGTCTCCTGTTGCTACTGACGTAGACGAAACCGCTCCTGTAATTAAAAAGGTAAGTGATCTTTCCGCGGCAAAGGCTGCGCTTGTAAAAATTGACACAAGCTCAAGTGGAGATAGCGCTGAATTAGATAGTCAGCTCGCCGGCTTTTAGTAGTCCAACCACTTTCTATAGTTGATAATAGATAGGGGGCTTTTATTTGAGCCCCCTATCTTGATTCAACAGAGGTAATGGTGTACAATCAATTTTCATAAACGGGCCTATGCCTTGTTTATACATGGGTCAGTAGCTCAGCTGCCTGTCCGAGGTGCTTGACGCCGAGTAAGATTATAAATAAGCACCGAGTGCTCTAGCCTTGTCCGACAAATAAGTGTGTTGGAAAAAATTTGAGCAAGCACTTTTAACATATTATGGGCCAGTAGCTCAGCTGGTTAGAGCACCTGCCTCTTAAGCAGGGTGTCGTGGGTTCAAGTCCCACCTGGCCCTCCAAATTAATAAACTCTCCTCGTGAAGGTTTATTAATTTGAAAGCTACCAAGCGTGACTGGAAATCACAACTATCACAGGCGTGTAATAAGGTATAAAGTGTTGTAATTTTGCAAGGTGGAACCTTGCAATGAGTTAAATTTCAAACAATTTGATTGGATAAAGGAGTCGTTGACCGTTATTCTGGACGAAGATTTTTATCCTATTATTAGTAAGCCTGATCAAGGTTACGAAGTTCACAAAGAGTATAGATTGAGGTTGCATAAATTTTGGGAAAATAATAAAGATTTTGATAAACTTGTGGAATTCGGCTTAAAAATTCTTCCCAAATATTGCAAAGTTTAAAAACTGGGACGGAATCTTTCGTTTTTGATAAAATTAGTCGTAACATCCAATACGATGGTTTTCCAAATAAATTACTCCAAGACGAGGGTATAATAATTTATTGAGAGTAATAATTATGTTAATTAAAAAAATAAAAATTGGAGAAATCGGTACCAATTGCTATATTGTAAAAAATAGTAAGCGTTGTTTTGTGATTGATCCCGCAGACGAGGTTGACGAGATTTTTCGGAAAATTGGTAGGTTAAACCTTGAGTTTATTTTGCTAACTCATGGCCATTTTGACCATGTCTTGGCTGTCGAAGACATCCATAAAAAATACCCAAATATACCAGTTTACATTGGCAAATTCGATAAAGAATTATTGCGGAACTTGTCAGAACAAAAATACTACTCAACCAAAGAACTAAAAGATTTGTCGCTATCTGTCAGAATAGTTTCTGACGGCGATAGGATAAAATTTGGCGACAATAAAATAAAAGTGATAGAAACGCCTGGTCACAGTTTTGGTTCAGTCTGTTATTTATTAGGTAACCATTTGTTTAGTGGTGATACTTTGTTTTATCACACTATCGGTCGAACTGACTTTTGGACTAGCGACCCTTCAAGTATGCAACAAAGCTTGAAAAAACTATCCAAATTGCCAACCAAAACAAAAATTTATCCTGGACACGGCCGTTCCACTACAATTGCAGAAGAGATTCAAAATGGTCATTTAATATAAATTAGTTTAGTTTATAGTTCTTTTTATTGAGCGAACATTAGGGATTAATACTGGTACTTCAGATTTGTATTTAATAAATTCTTTTTTATTGCCCCATTTCTTTTGAGCTGATTTTTCCAGTAATGGGATCCCACTCACGAAAAGTAATAGGACAATAATGAATAAAGGACTTAAAAGAGCGACTAACTGTTCGATAATCGGCAGCGAGGCAACTACAATCAAGTACATCCCAACCCAGACCATCATTTCTCCTAAATAGTTTGGGTGACGACTTGCGCGCCATATCCCAACATTTATCCATTTACCCTTGTTTTTTGTATTGCTATTGAACTTAATTTTTTGTACGTCAGCTATGGATTCTATTATCAAACCTGACATAAATACGATAATCCCAACCCAACTAAGTAGGCCGATAGTTGGGTTTTTTTGTACAAAACCAAGTATTGGTGTCAACATTACTACAAAAACAGTTGAACCCTGTAGTAGCCAAAAACGTAAAAATAATAAGAAATTATTTCTCATTTTATCAAAACGTACGTCTTTACCAATCTTGTTTATACGTACAAAAAGGAACAGCCCTAATCTAACGGCCCACAATAGAATCAGAATTAGAATTATTTTATGTAGGTACGTTTGAGTACTTTGTGTGTAGCCAAAAACAGCCAAAACAGCAAAAGTAATCGAATATGAAATATCGGTAAGTTTGTCGGTCTTAAAAATAAATGCCGGGACAAACATTATTATATTAATGCCGATAGAAACCAGGAAGGCTAAAATTATTAAGTCCATATTATAATCGTAACACGTTGTTTTATATCTCCTGGTTGTTTAAGATAGTCGCCATTGAATTTATTTGGGGAAAAGTCTAAACTATATAAGTTAATGAGTGCTGAAAAAAAATTAAACGCCAATGGCTTCCAGCTGTGTAAATTACTTGCAGAAGCTGAAACCGCGGAAAATATCGAGCCAAAAACCCAGATGATAAATGTAGCTGGTGTTGGTAGTGTAGTTTCTGCTGCCTACGAACAACTTCGTAACGCTGCCGAGTATGCCCAAGAACACTTATTGATACAGAATGCAATCCGTAGATTTTATGTCCGAAGTATATCGTTCCATAATCATTCAACTGTGGGGAAAACGCTTGCCGAAGAATTGATTATTGAGCTAACTCAATCAGGTTATTTAAAAAATAACACTCAACCTGTCGAAATTGTTAGTAAAC
The DNA here is from genome assembly GCA_964531915.1 of uncultured Saccharimonas sp. (SeqCode). Classification (GTDB taxonomy): domain Bacteria; phylum Patescibacteriota; class Saccharimonadia; order Saccharimonadales; family Saccharimonadaceae; genus UBA1547. Next base: position 5,721 of record CAZHFQ010000011.1, read on the forward strand.
TTGGTCATATTATCCATGGGCACTACAGTAACTATTGGCGATTAAAAGCTTCTGGTGTTGATGAAAGAACCGCTCGAAACTGGACTTTGGATTTACTTTCTAGGGAAAGTGAAAATATATTAGCGGAAAATACTGTTCAAAACATTTATTTACAGTTTGCCTACCATCACTATACATCCATTCTTGACGAAAAATCATTTGTACCCAAAGATGACGGGGGTATGAATTTTGAAGTAAGTTTGTATATTGCAGTTCATCGAGCTCTGTTTAAATCAGATTTAGCAACTGTACGATTTGATATGCAAAGTCTATATAAAATATCTGACAAAAATATCAATGAATATGCAGACTTCCATAAAAATATTGATGATTTATTTTCGTCCGATATTACTAATCAAATTACGCAATATATTAATAAATATGGGGCACCTCTCAGAATCCTTAGGAGCATGATTAAAGACGAGGACAAAATTACCGAAATATTGCCCGACAGCAGGCGTTTTGATAGTGTATACAGTGATCAGATAAGGCGGGAATATAAATACTCAGAATCTAAATTGAATAAGGGTTTATTAAAAAGTATTATATTTTTACTAATCACAAAAACCTTGGTTGGACTCGCTATCGAAATACCTTACGATTTATTAATGACGGGAGCAATACTTATTGTTCCTGTGATTGTTAACTTGTTTACTCCCGTGTTATATCTTGTTATCTTGAGGCTCGGATTTAAGTTACCTGGATCAACGAACGCTAGGGCGATACGTCTGTACGCAGAAGATATGCTTTATGGCGATCAGACGAACAAAAGCCTTTATCCAAAAGTAAAACATAAAAAATATCCAGTTGGGTTTACGATTGCATATACATTGTCGTTTATGATTGTGTTTGCCTTAGTAATATATGTACTAATGTTGGCTGGATTCAACCTCGTTAATGGATTAATTTTCTTCGTATTCCTTGCTGCCGCCAGTTTCTTAGGGTTCAGGTTGTCACGGATTGTTCGAGAGTTGGAATTAGTTGTTGTTAGGCCTGGGCTAATATCAACAATTCAAGAATTAATATTTACACCATTTACTTTTTTGGGGAAGTGGATTTCTGATAAATACCAAAAAGTGAATATCGTTGCCTTAGTCCTTGATACATTGATTGAGTTGCCACTAAAAACTGGCCTTCGTCTAATCAGACAATGGACGGGGTTTTTAGATGATATGAAAGATCAGTTTTAGAAAAACCTCAAGCATCAATTACAGAATCGGCGAGTTTAGCAATATCAGGTGCAATACCTTCGCCGTTCCACGTCCATGAATTGATTTCGGACATATCTGCACCGTGAATCGTTGCATATTCGGTGTTTTCGGTAATTTTTTTCTGGTATTTTATTATTATATTCTGAGCCATTTCTTTTGGAATACGATTTGCTGTAGCCAACTTTTCAAAGACGGCAATCAACAAGTGATATCGGCTAGTCAAGTTGCGAACCTGCATATCAAACGGTGTCGTGGTGCTGCCGTGTTCAATATATCCACGGATATCAAATCGCGTTGTGTCGACGTCGTAGTTAAACAAAATCGATTTAATGGTTTCAGGATAGCCATGGAAGTTGACTACTACAGGTTTGTCTGTGGTCAAATTACGGCTAAATTCTTTTTCGGACACGTATTCGCTGGAACGACCGATACCATGACTATGCCTGCCACTCGTAAGTGAACTGATATTAACGAAACGCAACTTGGCGTCTGGGCATTCTTTTTTAACTAGGCTAATTGCAGCCAGCGCTTCTTTGGTAGGATAATCACCAATTCCGACCAAAACCACATCCGGGTTAGCATCACTGGCAAAATCCCAGGTCATTATTGATTCATCGACTTGTTTTTTCGCCAGTTCAGTTGTCAACCATCGCGGTTCCAGTGTTTTTCCAGCAACCATAACATTGATGTTTCGTGTCGAGCTTAACATTTTTTCTAAAACTACCAAGGAAGTATTCCCATCAGCGGGGAAATACACGTTACCAAAATTACCCTGACGGCGTAGAGTGTCATCAATAAATCCAGGGTTTTGATGGCTGAACCCATTATGGTCTTGGCGCCAGCCTGAACTGGTTAAAATATAGTTTAATGATGGGAAATCACCATGCCAGTCATATTTGGCTACGTGCTTTAGGAATTTACCGTACTGATCAACCATACTGCTGACAATCGTCAGAAATGCCTCGTAACTGGCGAACATGCTGTGTCGCCCTGTTAACGCGTAACCCTGGACTAATCCCTGCAAATTATGTTCGCTTAACATTTCCATAACGCGTCCATCGGTTGTCATGTCTTTATCCCATTCTTTGTGTGGCCAAACCCAAGCACGACTGGCTGCTTTGAAAATCTCGTCTAGTTTATTGGAATAGGTTTCATCCGGTGACATAAAGCGGAAATTTCGGCTGTCCTTGTTTAGTTCAAAAACCTCTTTAAGGTATAAACCAACCCGTCGCATACTGGATGACCCGATTGTCCCTGGTTTAGAAGCATCTTCGGCAAATTTTTCTGTTGAGGGAAGTATTAATGGTTTATAAACCGCCTCACCACCACGGGCGTGTTTGTTCATTCCCATCTGTTGGTCATCGGGCGGTAATATATTATCAACAAAATCGCCAAAACCTTTTTCACGGTCGAATAATTCTTCAAACTTGTACGATTTCAGCCAATCTTCCAGCATTTGTAGCTGTTTTGGATCTGATTTGGCATTAGTCAATACTACTTGGTGCGAAAGGCAATTACCTTCGATTTTGTCGCCATTAAACTCTTTGACACCAGACCAACCTTTTAGGGATCTCATAATAATCATTGGCATTCTTGGGGAAACAACTTCTTCGTCAGATTCCTTGATGCTCCAGATTAGTTTATGTGCCCAATCCAACGCCTCTTCCAACTGTTCATCCAAATTATCACCACTGACTAAACGTGGTTCATAACCATAGCCCCAGAATAGTGATTTCAATTCATCGTCACTCATACGTCCAAAAACGGTTGGTGCGGAAATCTTATAGCCGTTAAGGTGCAAAATTGGTAGTACAGTGCCATTTGTTTTTGGATTGACTAATTTATTCAAATGCCAAGCCCCGGCGGCTGGGCCAGTTTCTGCTTCACCATCACCGACTAGACAGGCAACGATTAAATTACGGTTATCCAAAACAGCCCCGTAAGAGGTAGAAAGAGAATAGCCCAATTCGCCACCTTCTAAAATAACACCTGGCGTGCCAGGGTTACTGTGACTTGGGAAACCGTACGGCCAGCTGAAATTTTTGCAAATATAGGCGATACCATCATAGGTATGTGTCGCCCGCGGATAAAACTTTTCCAAACTTCCTTCTAAAAATAAATTGGCTTGCAGGGCAGGGAAAGCGTGTCCAGGTCCCAAAACGAACATCATATCTTGACCGGTTTTTTTAATCAATTTGTTTAGATGAGAATAAATCAGATTTACACCTGGACCCGAACCCCAATGGCCCAAAAGTCGTGGCTTGACATCTTCAAAGGTCAGTGGTCGTTCTAGTAAAAAGTTATCTTGTAAAAATATCTGTGCCGCATTTAAATAATTTGTAGCTCGCTGAAAGCGCTCGAAATCTTGCATTTGCCCATCCTTACTATCGTTCATACTTATGTTTATTGTATAGAAGAACAAGGTACTTGTAAAATACTAATTTTAGCCTGATGATTATTTTTGCTAAACTAGGACTAATGACAAGAATTTTAGATGGGCTAGAGCTCGCTGATTATATAAAAGAACGCCAACTCAAACAGGTGAGGGCACTTCGTCAGTCTTGGAAAGTTATCCCAAAATTAGTAATTATTCAGATGGGCGACCATGACGTAATAAATAAATATGCCAAATTAAAATCTGCCTATGGCAAAGATATTTTGGTTGATGTTGATATTGTCAATGTTAATGGTGGGGATTACAAAACAATACTTAATGACCTCAATAAGGATGAGAATGTCCACGGAATTATTATTCAACTGCCACTTTCGGATAAATCACTTACAGACGAGGTTTTATCGGCTGTTAATCCAGAAAAGGATGTTGATGGACTTGGTGCAAACCCATTATTTACACCCGCTACGGCTATGGCTATTGATTGGCTGTTGAATGGTTATAATGTTGAACTTTCGGGCAAAAAAATTGCAATTATTGGAAAAGGGCGTTTAGTCGGTGCGCCACTGGCTAGTTTATGGATTAGAGCAGGCTATGACGTGATAATTTGCGACAGTAAAACTACGGATTTAGCAGCAGCCCTCAAATCAATCGACGTAATCGTGTCAGCAACGGGTAAGCCTGGTCTAATCAAAAGTAATATGATTGCCCAAAATGCAGTTGTAGTCGATGCCGGAACCGCATCGGAAAACGGCAAGATTGTAGGTGATATATCGGATGACGTACGGTTGCGCGATGATTTGACGATTACACCTGAAAAAGGCGGTGTCGGGCCATTAACTGTCGCAGCCTTGTTTGATAACGTCATTACAGTAGCCCGAAAAATAGCCGACGAAAAAGGCCAACAAAATATTTAAAGAATCATATTATTTTGTTAGTGTTAGTATATAACATATTTACAACAGTAAAGTTTGAAAATGGAAAGTTGACTATAGATATTATATAATACTGTCATTATGCTAAAAAAAGTTATATTTATACCGGTCGGCAGCCATGAGTATCACGGTGATTTATTACCACCGAATACCGATTCAATAATAGCATCCCGAGTAGCTAAAGATTTGAGTGAGCAAATTAAAAATTCAAGACTTTTGCCAACAATGAACTACGGCGTATCGCTAGAGCATGCTGATTATGAATCCACCGTAACAGTTGATTCGTCCAGCTATTTGTCATTTATGTCCAAGTTGTTTGACTCTATTAGCGCAGACGATTCTTTAATCGTGATCATTAATGGTCATGGGGGGAACGTTAACATACTTGGAGTGCTAGAGTCAGAATATAATTACAAACATTCTAATTCCAAAGTATTCGTATCCTCCATTTTTAATAATAAGATGAAATTAGTTTGTGAGGATTTATTCGGAGAGTTTGATTCTCACGCAGGTTCAGTCGAGTCTTCGCTACTATCCTATTATGGGCAGATTGATAAAGATGATGTAACGCTTCAAAATGAGGCCTTTATTAAGAAAATGCCGAGTTCATTACATTATTTTAGGATGAAACAGGTTAATGAAGCCGGAGTTATAAAAGATACTAGCAATCTAGTAATTAACTCAAGGTTGGGTAATAAGCTCAATAAAGCAATCGTTGAAGAGCTGAAATCTCAGATTAACAGTCTACTGAAGGATATTAATAAGGTTATTGGATGAGTACAAAAAACCGATTTTCTGTTTATAAAATGGAAAACAACACATACCTTGGTGATTGCCTGTGTGTTATATATCAAGCCACTCCTAAAGAAATGGAAGACAACGGGCTTACGAACTCAGACATAGCTATATACATAAAAACGCCTAAAGACATCAAAAGTATTAATTCTATTGAAGACTTCCAAAAAAATGAACTTTTTAATAGAGATAAAGACGTTATAATCAGGATATCATCGGAATGTCAGTTTGGAGTTTTTGGTGATTCACACTGTGACTGCGAGTCTCAACGTACAGCGTGTCTTGATGCCATAAAGAGTTATGGTCAGGGTGTATATGTCCAACTCCCCCATGAAGGCCAAGGACGGGGGTTGTTCTATAAGGCGCAAGAACTACAACTTCAAATTCATGGGTTTAATCCGGTAGGAAAATTTATAGGAAAAAAAGATATATTTGAAGCGTCTAAAGAAATAACTGGCTCAGTCAACGTTGATATTCGTAGTTTTGATATTTTAAAGAATATATTTTCCAGCCTTCTATTTAATAAATACAAATATATCTTGATAAGCTCAAACCCAAAAAAAGTTGATGCTTTGTCGAAAAAAACGGGTATTACTATTTCGGGCTCAAGGGATGTGCAAAGAGAAATAAATATCGATAACGTTGGTGAGTATCTGGCGAAAATATACAAGAAACGATTTGCTTTGTCTGACGATGATTTGCGTGATATCTATGAAGTGTTATTTAAGGCGAAGGTCATCCCAGGCAGGGTTGGCTCGCTACTGAGGGGGATTAGAGAGGACTTGGAGTTAGGTAGGAAATTTGCAATAAATCATGCTTTCCTGAAGAAAATAGTGGATTTAAATAAGAAGAAAACGAACGATTCTCCGGTTGGTATTTTAAGTCTGTCAAATAAAAAAAGTTACAGGGAATACCAGGTTGAATTATTAGTTGACGAAAAGGACATTGGTCTGCTGATTAACAATAATCTCTTAGGAAGTTTTTCTGATTTATCATTTGAGCAAAATTATTTTTACGATCTTGTTTACTTCAAAGACACTGTTACTCGTGACTTAAAGATACGTAGAAAAAGTAAAATCAACGGTTCACATGAATTAATCGAGAGCCGTCTTGTTTACAAGGCTCCAGTCGGCCAAAACGAATATGATATAAGGGATATAACTATTACCGATAGAGATGTTGCCGATTTATTGTCAAACAGCCTAGAAGGGTATGAGGTATATTACGTGCCGGTGTTTACTCACACTTGCGCAAGAACTTCTAAATATCCGGAATTACTAACGTTAGTTAAGCGATATTCTACCAACTTTAGAACATTGAGTGTTATGGGCGAAAAAAATCAAGTCGAGGCATTTTTAAAGGATATCTCAAAACAAATTGAGGTTGAGATTACGCCGGACCCAACTAATATTCGAACAATTAATAAAGATTTGAGCCTGAAATTTGATTATGAGATACTGGCTAGAGAAGAATTAGTATTATTTAAGGAATTTTTCAAAGGATAAGTATGAAGATTGAAAAAGAAGCACGATACTATTTTAGTTATAACAACTCTAATAATATAGCTGACAAGCTAGCCAAACAATATAAATATACCCACTCTTATCACGAGATTACAACGATGTATGATAATCCTAATCCAAAGATGACATTTTATTCCAAAGATATAGACGGAAGATTACGTCTTCGTTATTCGAACACGACAAGTGTCACGGAATTTGGACCAGCCCCAAGCAGGTTTTTTGACGGCTCACAATGTTTGGTTACTTGGAAAAGAAGAATCCCAGAAGGTAGGGCAGGTGCTGTAATAACGGAAGAAGAGATCGAGTATTCAGTCTCTGCAGAGGAATTTGAATCAGTTAAGTCAATTTTCGAAGATGTTTTGCAATGCAAAAGGGTATCAAGCTACGAAAGGACAAGAAGTTTTTTGTCTGCGGGATCTATACAAATAACTTATGATAAATTTCCGTTTGGAATTATGGTCGAGTTTGAGTTAAGGAATAGTTCAGACGAACAGATTTTACTAAAAGAAATAACTAGAATGGGCTTAAACCATAAGGATGCATCAAATTTATCATGTGACGATATGTATAATAAGCTTTGTTCCGAGCAAATGGTTAAGCCTTTGTCAGACATAAGCTTTGATGACCAAACTATGCCAAAGATTAATTAATTGATACAACGCCATCAATAATTTCAACAGTCTTTGTTGTACTAGATGAGTTGCGAGTTATGTTTTCAGCCATCTTTTCTCCTAAAAGGTTATAAAATGCAAACATAGAATTAATTCTTGTACTCTTGACTTGTGATGAAATATTTCTACACATAAATTTACCAGTGTCAATATTATAAGCTACGCCATAATCTTTTTTCATCTGGAAAATATTTATCCCGTCGCTACCCATAGATGTTATTTGGTTCGGTAGCTTTTTATTCAGGTATTTTTGGTATCTTTCAAAAAAACCATAATCATTTCCAAAATGCGATTTACCTGCAAGTTCTAAGGACCAATAAAGGATTTCAACTGAAGGGATTATTTTGTTTTTTCTAACTAAGTTAATTATTTCTTTCTTATTTAACACAAAATAATCTAAATTATTAATGTACTTATCGTCTTTTTCATTATTAATTGATCGAAATACCTTTCGTCCGAACACGTTATTTGTATACACATTCTCAAAGGAACGTCCACCAATAGCGTTATCCAAGCAATAAGGTATCCATTTATTCATAAGTGGAGATTTAAAATAATATAAATAATTCTCTTTGATAAAATCACTAATATTAGGCAAATGAAGTATTGAATAGATGTGAATTAATAAACGTTTTGTATACTCGTCAGTGAGCTCTCCCGAACTAGATATGACCTTCGTCAATACCTTATCCTTCAATTTACTGTAATTTTCGTAAATTAATTCCATAGAATTTTTTGATAATATTTTTTGATTTAAAAGGTGGGTTAAGCTGGTATTCATAATTTCATCATATATTTTCATGTCTATAGTTTTTGGGGTTTGTAAAGCGTAAGGAGTTCCTTCGTCAAATATATAAAGATTTTTATTTTTTACAATAAATCCCAAGTCAATTTGCAAATCGTATCTGTATGTTCTGTCATTCGGTTGTGAAACGTCCCAATTCAATATACATACTTTTCGAGTTTTATTTAACTCGTACAATCGTCTATGACTGTCAAGTAGCCTTATCGGAGGACAGATGTATGGGTGATCTATAGTCGAGACTATGTCACAATCAATACCTGTAATTTTTTTAAATTGATCTGAAAACATATAGTATTAATTAGCTAATGGCTAATGCTTCTTGGACGCGTTTTAGGACTTGGTTTGGTGTTAAATTGGCTTTTACGATGTAACTGTGAATCCCTAGGGTGCGCAACTTTTTAGGGGATTCTTCTTCGCCCATATTAGTTAGAATAATTACAGGGATTTTTTTACCCCATTCATTTTTGCGGATAATTTCTAACGCTTCGGCTCCGCCCATTTCTGGCATCTGTAAATCCAATAATATTAGTTCAGGTAGGAAACTTTTTACCATTTCGATACCGAGCTTACCGTTGTTTGCCAGCTGAACCTCAAAACCAGCCGCTTCAAATTTAAATCGATACATCTGGCTAATAACTGGATCGTCTTCGATAATAGCTATTTTTGTCATACTTTGATGGTATAATAAACTACAAATAATTACCATAGAAACCTAATAGACAAACCATTTCTTTAAATTACGAGGCAATAATGCTAACCACCAACTTAAAAGACAATTTAATCCAAATTAGTGAATCAGTCGAACCTATTATTAAAGAGTTATTAATCAGGGATGTCGAAGCAAAAAATGCCGATGTTGCTTATTATCAATGTGGGGTCGGCGGAAAAAGACTTAGGCCTGCGCTAGTAGTCTTAAGTGGTCAAGTCTTTGATGGCGATTATGAGGGATTATTATATCCAGCGGCGGCAATTGAAATTCTTCATAATTCAACTTTAATTATTGACGATATTATTGACCATTCAGATTTTAGGCGCGATAAGCCAACAGCTTGGAAAAAATTTGGCAATTCAATCGCGGAATGTTCAGCTTTTGTTTATTTGGCATCTGTTTTTGCCGGGTTAAATCATACAAATAATAGTTCAAAGCTAATTGATTTATACAGCAAAACTCTAAAAATCATCATTGATGGCGAAATCAAGGATATATTGTTAGAGCGTTCAGGACGAGAAGACGAAGATTTTGTTGTAAAAAACAGATACGAACAGATTACAACAGAGGACTACTTCGAGATGATTAGTCAAAAAACAGTAGTCTTACTTCAGGCAAGTTGCAAAGCTGGTGCAATTTATGCGAATGCCTCTGACGAGCAAGTCGATACAATCGGTGATTTTGGTTTTAATCTTGGTATGGCTTTTCAAATTCGTGACGACATGTTGGATATTTTTGGGAATGAAAAGGAATTTGGCAAAAAAATTGGCAAAGATATTATAGAGAAAAAAATGGGTAATTTCGTAATTCTTTCAGCAATCGAACAATTAAAACAAGATGAAAAAGATATTGTATGTGATTTACTTTGTAGCTCAAGTCCAATCACAGATGAAAATATCAAAACCATTACATCACTAATTGAAAAAACTAATGCAAAACAAACTGCCGAAATAACATCTAATTCATATATACAAAATGCGTTTGTATCATTAGAGAAATTACCACAAAATGAATATAGTGAAAAACTTAGTGAACTGGCAAAATATGTTATCGAAAGGAATAAATAGATGGTTGATATAGTACTAGTTGACAATCAAGATAATGAAGTGGGGGTAAAAGAAAAGTTCGCGGCCCATATGGGCGATGGGGATTTACACAGAGCCTTTACGATCGTGGTTTTTAACAGCAATAATGAGACATTAGTCGCTAGACGTAGTGCTGAAAAGGTATTATGGCCACTTTTTTGGGACAATGCTTGTGCTAGCCACCCCTTCAAAGACGAAGGACAGGTAGAGGCAGGTGAAAGAAGGCTGAATGAAGAACTTGGCTTTACTTGCAAGCTTGAAGAAGTTGATAAATTTCAATATCAAGAAAAATATCTTGATGTTGGTTCAGAAAATGAAATATGTACAACACTACTTGGGCAATATGATGGCGAATTGCATCCTGATCCAGTCGAAGTCGCGGACTATAAATGGATGAGTATCAGTGACGTCAAAGAAGATATGGCTAAAAATCCTGATATATATACTGTTTGGTTTAAAATTGTACTTGATAGACTAATCGAACAAGGTCGGATAAAATTGTAGAATAAATTATGATAATTAAACACAAAACCCTGAACTATAAAACAAAAGGTAGCCTCGAATTTGAGGATATTACAGATGAAGTTCATAGGTTCGTCGAAGAATCTGGAATCCAAAATGGGCTAGTGAATATTCAGACTTTGCACACAACTACCGCTATTATTGTTAATGAAAACGAGCCGTATTTGATTAAAGACATGAAAAAGAATTTTCGCGATATCGCAGAAAAAGATATCTATTACGGCCATAATGATTTTAGTATCCGCACAGTTAATATGTGTGGCATGGAAGAGTGTAAAAACGGGCATTCACATTGTTTGGCGGCCTATTTACCTACGCATGTAACAATGAATGTAGTTGATGGGAAAGTTTCATTTGGACCGTGGCAAAGAGTTTTCTTTATCGAATTAGACCACGAACGCGACAGAAAAGTTCAAATGCAAATAATGGGGGAATAAACCCTGATGGATATCATTAATTCATTAGTAAAATATCTGCAGGACTTTGCAGCGAACTCAGAGGCGACTTATCATGTGAACCCGTGGATTTTTGGAATATTGTTTTTTGGCAGTGCTTTACCTCTGTATTATGGCTATTATCGAATCGGTCGATCGGTCGTGAAATACGAAAAAAGGGAAAATAAAAAACAGGCATTTGACGTAAAAGAGCTCCGAACGGGCGTCACGATATCGGTCGTGGCTTGGATGTTGCCTTATTTGTACGTTGTTCTGGTTGGTAAATTACCACCGTATATCTGGTTAGTTTTTCTGGCACTCATCTTGATAACAGGGTTATTGTTCGTCAGGACGTTGAAGAAAAAAATTAGTTCTGTCCAAGCCAACAAGTAGATATTTTGGCTAGGTGGTTCTAAGTTCTATGAGCCTGTCTAATATTTCTTTGAATGATTTATTTTGTTGATAAAGCTCCACAACTTCGTCTTGCAAATCTTTTGTAGTTGGTTTTTTGTTGTAATCGGGCGAAAGCAAAAACTCTTTAAACTCCAAATTCAATAAAGCTACAAGTGCCTCCGCAATTTCCATCATCCCTTGTTTGTTTATGCCCTTGTTAACCATATAATCTTCATAATTTTGGAAAAAAACAATATGCATAGACTCGTGAATAATAACCTTTGTTTGTATAGCTAAGCCAACAAAAAAAGGTATATAGAAGTATTTTTCTTTTGTATTATACGGGCATATGTCTAGTGTAGTAATATACACGTTCATTTTAGGGATCTTGTTCTTAATTCCCATAAATTTGCATAACTTTTCAAAATATGCTGATTCAATCGTGCTCCAATAAGAGATTAAAGACTCAACACTTAAGTCTGTAACTTTTTTATGGTAGAAATTACTAATAAGGTGTTCCTTAATTATTCCTAATTTTTCATTTTCGCTCGCTTCTAATATCTCTTTCTTTATATTTGGCCATAAATTAGGCGCTGTGTCGAAATCCCCACGTCCATAATCTGGAAAACGACGATTTAAAAAACTATAATTATAGTTCTGAAGGTCTTTCTCTATATCGTATTTAATCGTTATGAGATTCATTAAGTCTAATAATATCATTTTTCATAAAAAACCTGTTAGGTAAGACAACTAAAATAACTTGACAGACCACCAAGTTAAATGTGATAATCATACTAAGTTTCGACGTTCTATACCCAAGAGCATTCTTGGAAGTAGATTATCCGAGACAGCACCTTTACTACAAGGGCGCTTTCTTACCAGCTTCTATAAGAGAGGAGGTGAAGTAATGCGGAAAAGCGATATGTCACGGTTCAACGACTGGGCGGAGACTCCCAAGGCTCACAACGCTATGCACTCTGTGCAAGGCGTTCTGGGTAAGGGGACGAGCCAGTTCGTCACCACTTCAGATTGCGGTCAAGGTGGCTGCAATTGTGGTGGCGGATGCAACGGCGAGTGCAACGGCAACTGACGTTCGATGTTCGGCGGGGGGCCTGATGGCCCTCCGCCGAAAGGAGTTAACCATGGCTAGCGGCTTCGGTCTTCAGTGGCATATTACTGATCGTTGCGATCAGCGGTGTGCTCACTGCTATATCTTCAATTCTTCAGAAAGGAGCATTGGTTCAACCGAGTTCACCCCGAGCGACGCCAAGAAAGTTGTGGATAAGTTCGTCTTGTTTTGCGAGACCATAGGAAGGGTCCCGTCGATCACTATTACCGGCGGCGATCCTTTGCTTCACCCGGATATCTGGACAATTCTAGATTATCTAAGGGGGTGCGGTATCCGCTTCACTCTTCTGGGCAACCCCTTCCATCTTAATGAGGAGGTTGCCGGCAGGCTGTTCAGCTTGGGGTGTAGGAACTACCAGATGTCTCTGGATGGTCTGCGAGACACACACGACTCGATTCGCAAACCAGGGTCTTTCGACTCGACCATGGATAAGATACGCGTCCTCAAGAACGCGGGCATAAGGGCTAACATCATGAGCACTGTGTCCGCGTTGAACTACAAGGATATTCCAGATCTTGTTCGCCTGGTTACTAGTGCAGGGGTGGATCTCCACGCCTTCGCTCGGTATTGCCCGACGCACGGCGATTTGGAGTACTCAATCGATCCGAACGAGTATCGTGGGTTTCTCGCTGAGATGTGGGAGACCTATGTCAAACTCGCAGATAGCGGGACGACGTTCACTTTGAAGGACCACTTGTGGACTCCCTTCCTGTATGAGATCGGCGAGTTCTCCCCATTGGAGACAGATCTTGTGTACGCTGGCTGTGCTTGCGGTATTTCGCACATCACTCTTCTTGAGGACGGTGCGGTGTACGCGTGCAGGCGGTTTAACAGTCCGATAGGCAACGTCTACGACGACGATTTCGCATCCCTGTTCTGGGGAGAGGAACTATCCAGGTATCGCGAAGTGGATCGGATAGAAGGGTGTAAAGACTGTATCTTTCTAAATTGTTGCCGAGGTTGTCGTGCCGTAGCGGCGGGATACACCGGCGACTACTTCCAGCGTGATCCCCAGTGCTGGAGGTGAAAAGGGCGGGGTTGGCTGAATGCCGGCTCCGCCCTACCTATTCCCTATTTTTACAGAGTCCTATTAAATCATTTATTTCATAAGACAATGAATTCAATCGTTCGTTTACAAAAATATCATCAGTCGTACGACTAAAAGAACCTATTAATTCAAAACCGGCTTTTTCAATGGCTCCGAGATAGTCAACCTGAGAATGGGGATAAGAGAATATGGTCGATCCATTTTTACCTGAAATAGGTAGGAGGTAGCTATCGAATACTTTTTTATCATCTTCTCCAAGTTCTATGGCTTTCACTGTAAATATAAACTCTCCCCCCGATGTCAATGCTCTAGACACCCGTCTAAAGAATGGCACTAATTCTTGAACATAGTTTGTTACAAAAAATGCGTTCGCGAAATCAAATTCTACACCTTCAAAACCAGCAACATCATCAATAACATAAGAGGCAGAGGAATCTATGGGTGTTCTCTCTTTCGCAATTTCAATCATTCCGTGACTTGTGTCTATGCCAACTACTTTTGCAGAACCCTTTGACATCATAAAACGAGCCCATCTGCCCTCGCCCGTGCCTATGTCCAGCGAGTTCTTACCAGATAAATCAGGTATCATTAGGGCGGTTTTTCTGACTAAAATGTCTCTATGGTTTTCAAGTTGGGCGTCCACGTCGATTCTATTTGCAAAAGTTCTTGCTTGGACAATATCTATTCCGTCGAAATCGGCCTTGAGACCATACTCTCTAATTTCGTCTATATTCAAACCACCGTCACGTTCTTCTCCAATTCTTTCCATATACATATTATTATAGTATATTCAAATAGTGGACTATAATAACATGTATAAAGATAATAATGGGACGTTTGGGCATGCTCAAACGCCGATTATTAAGATGGCGGCGGATATTTTTGAAAACAAAAACCCCGATTCAAGAGGTATTTTTCTTGACTTAGGGTGCGGCCAGGGGCGTGACAGTCTTTATATGGCTAGACGACATTTTAGTGTCGAAGCAGTCGATTCTTCAAACGTTGCATGTGACCAATTAATCACAAGTGCGAATGAAAACAACTTAGATATTATTGTTATTGTCAAAAACATCGCACTGGAGAGTTACAAAATCGAAAGCTCTAAGTACAGTATTATATCTGCGATAAATGTATTGCATTTCCTTGATAAAGGTTCGATATTTCGAATCGTAGAAATGATTAAAAGTGGTTTATTATCTGGTGGGTTGGCCGTAATCTCAATTTTTATAAATGAGAAAGGTTTGCAAAAACAAGAATTACTAAAGCTCTTTGTCGATTTCGAGATTGTTTATTATATAGAAACAACTATCGAGGATAAGGGTCATCCAGGGGAACCGAGTAAGCACAAGCATCAAGTTGCAAGAATTGTTGCTCTAAAACGATAATCTCGTACGTACATGCTCGTACGTACATGAACTCACTTGAGCAATAGTGAACAGGGCTCGTTTATATGATATGATTTAAATATGAAAACGGGTGGAAAAATAAGCCTTGTCCGTAATAGAAGTATCTTGAAAATTGTTTGGGATGAGTTTGTTTATGGCAGCCACTTAGTGGCGGTTGGAGATATTCTTTCGTTATTCGTCATTTCGGTCATTTTGGACATCAAGGTATCAATCAGCTTTTTTTTGGTTGTTTATTTTTCGATTCTTGCCATTAACTTTTTCAACAGATATAAAGAGCAAGACTTGGATGCTTTGACCAACCCGGAAAGGTTAGATTCTGTCAGTAAGTACTTTAGGTTTACCCCGCACATTGTAGCAGTATTATTTTTTGTATCAGTTTGCTTGACAGCCATCAATGCGCCAATATCAGCGTTAATCTTTATGCTGTTCCTGTTTGGATTGGGGCTTTTGTACACGATTTTATTAAAAGATATAACGAAAAAAATTGTTGGTTTTAAAAACATAATGACGGCTTTGCCGTATGCGTTACTTGTAATTTTTATGTCACTTTTTTACGGTGCACCAATTACGCTTGCAACTGTTTTAGTAACAATATTTTATTTCCTAAGGATGTTTATTAATACTATGTTTTTTGATATCAAAGATATAAAATCTGACAAAAAGGAGGGATTAAAGACATTTCCTGTGGTTTTCGGAGCCACCAATACAAAATTATTTTTAGTTTTTATTAATATCATTTCAATGATACCGATATTGATTGGTATCGCGTCGGGAATCTTGCCGTTTTATTCGGTCGTATTATATGCAACTATAATTTATGCGTTTTTGTATCTGAATAACCGCCAGCTGTTCAGAAAACAATCAACGCTTTACAATGTAGTCGTAGACGGCGAGTTTATTTTGTGGTTGCCTTATTTGGTGATTGGAAAGATTTTGTTATGAACAAAAAACAGGATGAAAAAGTCATTCATTATTACAACGAAAGCCAGTTTCTTTATGATATTTTTTGGATGAATAAACGAAATCTAGCCATGCATTTTGGGTATTGGAAACCGGATACAAAAAACCGCCACGAAGCCCTAATGAATGAAAATTTAGATGTTGAAAAATCATTGAGAATTGTCAAAGATGACATTGTTTTAGATGCCGGTTGTGGTGTCGGCGGTTCGTCAATACAAATTGCCAAACAGTATGGCGTGAGAGTAGTGGGGATTGGGCTTGTTGAAAAACAGATAAAATCAGCTATAAGAAATGCTGAAATTCGAGGAGTTGAAGGGCTTACAAGTTTCAAAGTTGTGGACTTTAATAAAACAAAGTTCGAAGACGAATCATTTACAAAGATATTTGCGATTGAGAGTGCCTGTCATTCAGAAGATAAGGAAGAGTTTATTAAAGAAGCGCATAGACTTTTAAAGCCAGGAGGTAGGCTGGTAGTTTGTGATTATTTTGTCAATAATCTTAAAGATAATAAAGATAAAAAGAATTATCAAACTTTTTGTGAGGGTTGGGCGATGGCAAATCTTACAAAAAAAGAAGATTACGGAAATTATTTAAGAAAAAATAAATTTATAAATATTAATTTTATTGACCACACAAAAGAAACCTTAAAATCTTCGAGATATATGAGTAATTTGGCAAAAATATGGCTGCCCATTGATTTAATTCTCAATGCTCTTAGGATAATCAAACCGGAAGATGTTGTTGGTACAAAGGCTTCAATTTCACAATACCCCTTATTCAAAGACGGCGTGTTGTTGCATGGGATATTTTCAGCGGAAAAAAGTATGGGTGGGTAATTCAATGCATAGTCTAACAATTACAAAGATTATCCTCGCATGCCTTATAGCATTGATTGGAATTGGACTTTCCTTTTGGGTATTATTGTCGGGCAAGAAAGAAAAGGCGAATATTCTGCTATTCACCGTTATTAATCTCATGATGCTATCACTTTTATTTGATTTCTTCTCTGGACTTACAAATAATAATTTGTCCTTATATTTGGTCAGATTGTACAGTTCTTCATTATTGCTATCGCTTTTATTGTTTTATTTTTTTGTTCAAGTATTTCCCTTTATATCCAAAGTAAATATTTTCCGCAACTATATTATAGTAGCTGTCTCGATTATTTTGATTTACGTAACAATCTTTTCTAATTTAATTGTTAACAATATAGTTAAAGCGTCATTGGATAGCCAAGTTAATTTTGGAGAATATATTTGGGTGTTTTATCTTACGCTTATTTTGTTGATTTGCGTCTCATTTGGGGAAATATTGTACAAATTTAACAGATCTTCGAAGTTAGATAAGCAAAAAATTAAGCTCATGCTTATCGGTATGACTGCTTATGTCATTTTACAGATAATATTTAATATAATTCTTCCGTCTATAAATATGCAAAATTTCTATTATTTTGGTGATTATTCAATAATAATATTTATTGTACTAACGGCCTATGCCATAGTTAAGCACAAACTGTTCGACGTAAGACTGGCTATTGTTCGTAGCGTCACCTACACATTGTTAGTTGGTACTTTGGCCGGAATATATGTTGCGGTTACTTTTGTAATATCCTCGGTACTAAGATTAGGTCAGGCTAGTTCGCCATTACAAATAACTATCAACATTGCGACTAGTCTACTACTGGTAATTATTTTCCAACCACTCAAACGCTTTTTCGACAAAATTACCAACAGAATTTTTTACAAAGACAACTACAACACTGATGATTTCTTTGCAAAACTTAACAAAACCCTCTCGACGACGACTGATTTGCGCGGGTTACTAGAAAGGGTAGCGTACGAAATAGGCAGTACTCTAAAAAGTGAACAAGCATTCTTTTATATTAATACCGAGAATGGTCACTATATGACGGCCGGAACTCCAAAACACAAACTTTTACCTAAGAGTGACGCAGTCCAATTAGAAGAAGCTTATGATAAAAATCGTGAAATCATCACGGCATCATTGCTCGAAAATGATGATCCGACAAGGCGACTGATGATAAGTCATAAAATAGAACTAATATTACCGCTGATTAAGGAATTCAGGGTTGTTGGGTATTTGTGTTTAGGTGATCATTTAACGTCAGGTTATACGAATCGCGATATAAGGGTTCTACACACTATTTCGGATGAATTGATAATTGCGATTGAAAATGCCCTAGCGGTTCAGGAAATTCGCGAACTTAACTCCACTTTGCAACAAAAAGTCGCCAATGCCACTAAAGAGCTGCGCAGCAGTAACGCTATCCTACGGCAACTTGACAGAGTAAAGGATGAATTCATTAGTATGGCCTCGCATCAACTGAGGACGCCTCTGACGAGCGTTAAAGGCTACATTAGTATGGTGATTGAAGGTGATGCGGGTAAAATATCCAATTCTCAGCGCCAATTGTTAAAAGAGGCCTTTATGAGCAGCGAACGTATGGTTCATTTGATTAATGACTTTTTAAACGTTTCCAGGATTCAGACGGGCAAGTTTATTATAGACAAAACCTCGATAGATTTATCTGTTCTTGTCGGTGAGGAAATTGACAGTTTGCGACTAAATGCTACTGGTCGAAAATTGAAATTTGTCTATAAAAAACCAAGAAAATTTCCATTAGTTGATATCGATGAAGGCAAAATGCGTCAAGTAGTCATGAATTATGCCGATAACGCAATTTACTATTCGCACGAGAATTCAGTCATTACCGTAAGTTTATCGGTTGATAAAGGCGATATTTTATTTACAGTTAAGGATTCAGGCATAGGTGTACCTTTAAAAGAGCGTGAACATTTGTTCAGTAAATTCTATCGAGCCAGTAACGCAAGGATTCAGCGGCCAGACGGCACCGGTGTAGGCATTTACCTTGCAAAGATGGTAATTGAAGCCCACGGGGGTAAAATTATATTCGAATCCACCGAGGGCAAAGGCAGTACATTCGGTTTCCGTCTACCAATAACCCCACCAACAACTACGAAAAATCAATAAAAACATTCCTTACTTTCTATTTTTTACCCCCTGTTGTCTATTTTCTTCTCTTTGTCCATTACCCCCCAACCCCAATATAAAATATCAAACTGTTGTAATTTTGCAAGGTGGAACCTTGCAAAGTGTATGTCGAAGGGCTAGACTGGGGGTATGCCAAAGCGGAATATTGTAAAGTTATATGGTATTGATCAGTATTACCATATTTATAATTGTGGTGGGAATAAACAAGAAATATTTCGTGAATCTAATGACTACTATTATTTCCTAAACTTATTTAAGCGCCACTTATCAGATGAAGATGTAAAAGACTCAAGTGGCAGACCTTTTATTAAATATGACGATGAGGTTGAATTGGTCGCTTTTTGCCTGATGCCAAGTCATTTTCATTTATTATGTTACCTAAAAGAATCTGAAGGCATCATACATTTGATGCGAAGTGTGATGACTGCTTATACCATGTATTTTAATAAGAAATACAAACGTACAGGTAAATTATATGAAGGGGTTTTCTTGGCATCGCGAATTACCACTGAGATTTATCTGTGGCAGGTAAGTCGGTACATTCATCTTAATCCGATTGATTTAAAGTTTGATTTTATGCAGTATGACTATTCAAGCGTAAGTTATTTTATCGGTGAAAAGCAGGCTAGTTGGTTGCATCCTGAAAGATTGGTTGAGACTGACAAGGAAAAAGTTGACTATATTGAGTTTGTTAAAGACTACGAAAAGATGCACGCTGACCTAAAATATCTCAAAAACATCCTAGCCTCAGAGTAATTTGCAAGGTGGAACCTTGCAAAACTGGGTTAGTGGATGAAGATAATGCGGATAATCTCGATGATAATAACTATCACAATAAGGGATACCCCAGAGGTGATTAATATCGGTTTAGCAATTTTTTTGTGGTCAAACCACCATTGAGCAGGTTTGTTGCGGTTAATTGCTGAAATGCGGGTAATAACAGGTTGTGTTATGGCCGCATCGGCGCCAGTGTAAGCTTTATTTCGCTTCTTTTTATTCTTCCTCATGATTTATTCAGTATAACAAAAACTACCCCCACATGGATAGCGGAGGTAGTAATTGTTTGGCCTGAATCACTTCAGATAAGTGAGCGGTCAGACTCTCTATTTCGTTCAGTCTTTAAATACGTCGACGACTTGCACGGTAATAACCGATGCTTGTAATCAATGAACCAAGACCTAGGAAGGCAGAGATGTCTTCACCTGCGCCTGTTGTTGGTAACTCTTCTGGGGTAACTGGAGGAGTTACTGGAGGGGTAACAGGAGGAGTTACTGGCGGTTTTTCACTGACAGTGATATTAACTTCACAAGCTTTGCTCGAGGCTGTTTTCTCTGTACCATTTACGTCAAAAGCGACATTCAACTTAGCTGTGTAAGTTGCGCCTTTGTCTGCATAGGTATGAGATACATTTGTGTCAGTGGTAGTCTTATTCGAACTGTCGCCGAAATCGAATGAGTAGTTTTTGACAGTAGCACCGTTTTTTGCAGTTGCTTTGCCTGTAAACTTATATTCGTTATTTTTGACAAGTTCAGCAGTTAATGAATCACAGCTGTAAACAGGAGTTTCCTGTTGACAAACTTTTGTGACTGTAACGTCAGCGATATCAGATATCGAACCGCCACCAGTAGTAACTTTAGCTGTATTTATAAGCTTGTTGTCACCACATTTAGGTAATTTATCGTTATCTGCAATTTTTGCGCTAAAGATAACCCATGCATTTGCACCAGGCGAGTATGAACCGATGTTAATACCCGTTCCATTAGCGATATTGTCGCTGGCTTTGATTCCGCCTGGGTTTTTGGAGTTACCATAAATGGTCGACCCATTCACATAGGTTTCGCCAGCAGGTAAAGTGTCACGTATAGTGACGCTGTCTTGCTGTACATTACCGGTGTTTTTATACTGAATCAAGTAATCGACAGTTTCGCCAGGTTTTGCTTTGTAGCTTTCAACCCATTTGTTGTCACCGTGTTTGCTGATCATCTTGCTCATAGTGAACTTGCTGGTTGGTGAAAATTGTGGTTTAACATTAAAGCTGACGTAACCTGCGTACTGTATACAACCAGGTATATTGCCGTCGAGTTTAGTATAACCCAGTTTTACGCCGCTGCTTGTAAAGATGCTTTCTGAAAGTGCGACACCTTTGGCACCGAATACATTATTTTCGAATTTCAAACTGTTTTTGATATAAGCAATATTGAAATTCTGGTTATTTGAAAAAACAGCGTGGTCGTATACTTCGGTTGGTTTGGCGTTGCTTGAATTAACAAAACCGTTAACTTGTAAAGATTTAGCAGTATTGGTTGGCAAGTAAAACTTTGCCGTTACGTTTTTAGCAATCAGTTTTAGGTTAGCTGCTGCGTTATTGTGAACGTACATACGGACTGTGTAGGTTTTCCCTTCACTAACGGTCATATTATCTGACCATTTGTTAGTTGTACCAGCTTCGCGGATTCCCACGAAATTGCGTTCGTCGCCGATGTTTGGATTATTGGTGATCGAGTTAAATGTTACATGATCGGCAGGTTTTGCCATCGTGTAAGTTGGTCGGGTTGGTCCCCATGCAAAAAGTGTTGCAGGGACGATAATTGCGGCTGCAATTATTGTGATTACTGCACTGGTTCGCTTGGGGGCTCGCCTTATCATTGATATTAGTTTACCCATTATTTTCTCCTTTTGATTCTTCGCTATTCAGCGAATCGCGGAATAAAGAATCAATATTATTAAAAAAGTTTCTCATTAAATATGTTAAATAGTTGGTTGTGATGCTGAATTGTTAAATGTAACAAATCAGATTATTACAACGTGCATGTCGAATCGCCGTACGGCGATTCACAAGAAATCTACTCGACCCTGTCATACGACAGGGGAATAGGCTCCTCGGAGATGTTGTAATGTTGTATAGATTTCCCCCTTCAGAGCGGGTGCGCAGTTTTTTGAGCTGCGCACCCGCTCTTCTGTCGATAGGTGAGGTTACATCCCCGGAGGAGTAACTTCACCGCCTGCTGGGTCGTCCGGCGTCGGAGCGTCTGGCTCTGGCGGCGGCGGCGGAACCGGGTCAGGTGTTGATCCGCCCGGTGGTGTTGGAGCTG
>CAZHFQ010000012.1:0-26807 GCA_964531915.1 uncultured Saccharimonas sp. (SeqCode)
CAGTACGACCTTCGCTTTTATCTCATTACCATCAACTATGACAACCTTGTATCCCCCCTCATCACGAACCGATGTTACGTTACCAAATTCAATACGAGCTCCAAATCTTTTGGCTTGTTTTTCTAATTGTTCTGCCAACAAATAGCCTTCAATACCCTCTGGGAATCCAGGGTAGTTGTCAACTTTATCAGTAACTGCCGCGAGACCACCAATAGCAGCTTTTTCGTATAGAACCGTGTCAATATCTTCACGAGTTGTATAAACTGCAGCCGTCAAGGCACTTGGTCCAGCCCCTATCATTACAATTTCTTGAATTTTGTCATTCATATTTTTACTTATTCCTTAATTTTATGAGCTAGATGTCTGTGACTGGTATTGGGTTTGATAATATTGCTCTAATTCCACGGGCATCGCTGGTACTGTAATTTCATTTACCTTTGGAATCGCTAGGATAATAAATTTTATTGGCGTATTTGGCGGAATATTCTCTCCAGATCCTGTTTTGCCGTAGGCCTTGTCTGATGGTATAGATATTTCACGGACTCCACCTAATTTCATGCCCAAGGCACCTTCTGACCATCCAGTAATTAAGCCGCTACCAGAGATTGGGGCTTTTAGAGCACCTTTATCGATTGACTGATCAAAAATAACACCTTTTGGGTTCCACCCTATGTAATAGGCGCTATATTCTATTTTGGTCGTTATCTCCGCACCACCACCTACTAACAAATCTGTTTTAACAATTTTATTCACATTTCTAGCATCAAAAGCCGCTGGTATTTTTGCATATTTACTCAAAATGCCGTAATACTTTTTAGATAAACTTTTCGTTTGTTCGTCAACTTTTGTGGAATATTCGTTATATTTTACCGTATATTCTTTTTGTTGTTGGGTTATCTTCGCTTGGTCAGCAGCATTATTTTGGTTCCCCAATATAATAGCCAAAAACGACCCCAGCGTCCCAACAGTGAGCACAATTGCAATAATCCAAATGCCAATCCGTTGCGATTTTGGTGTCGCCATAAAAACTAATCCCCTTTTATTGTTTATCTCATTATAACAAAATACGGTCTTGGCTCCAATGCCATGACTTATATAATTTCAGCACCTACTTTTTCAATAACTATATCTGTGATAGAATTAATCACCACTGTAACCTCATCACTAGTTAGGGTGTGGTCATGCGCCGTTAATCTGATTCTTATTGTTATGTTTTTCGCGTGACTGCCTTTGGGACTATAGATATCAACCGGACTTACTTTTGCTTCTAAATTTTCCATTCGTAAAACTGATTCGACTGAATTTACTATCTGATCGTAAAATACACTGCCATCAACCTTGAAACAAATGTCTCGTTCTGACGATGGATATTTACTAAGAGGCACATAACTAGATTCAAGTTTTCTAACCAAATCAAATACTATACGTGAATAAATTTCGAATCCAGCAGTAGACTTTGGCAACTTAAACCCTTTCGTGACTGATTTTTTGTATTCACCCAATACACCTATTATTTGACCAGACGTTTTTTCAATTATTTTAGCGCTGCGGCGATATTCGAAAGGCTTATTTATTATTTCATCTGAGATTTCTGTAGCAGGTTCATATAGTAAATCTAGCCCTAACGACTTGCTTAAATATTCAAGAATATGTTTCGCATCGTAAAATGATGCACTCGACTGGTTTTCTTTTTTCGCCAAAACAAGCGCAATCACATCAGTTTCAATCGGAACGTTTTCGTCATTTAAACCATAGTTTTTAGAATGAGTTTTATTTATTTCAAATAAAGCAAAGTTATCATAACCCTGTTTTACGTTTGGATGGATTAATCCCAGTAAACTTGGTGTCAAACTTTGTCTGTAGTATTGCAAGTTTGGGCTAATCGAATTCATAACTTTATATGAATTTTCAGCATTTTGAGAAGCTTTTTGCAAGACATTATTATGGATGAAACTATATGTTAATACTTCATTAGCCCCAGAACGAGCTAGAATATTTCTGACTACATTTCGAAACTTATCAAAATCATCTGGTTTTACTGCAACAAAATCACGTCTTGGTAGGGATAGTTCAATATTATCGAAACCTTTTAGTCTACTAATTTCTTCTACTATATCCTCTGTTATATGTATGTCTGCTCGCCAGTACGGTGCTGTCGCTTTTATCAAACCAGTGTCATTTTTTAATATCTCAAATTCAACATTTTCCAAGACGTTTACTATCTCGTCAGCAGTGTAATTACTGTCCAAAATATCATTGACTGTATCGGGTAAAAAATTAAGTGATATTTGTTCTTGTTTCTTTGGATAATCATCAGTCATTTTACTAACACATTTTGCGCCAGACCACTCACCCATTAGGCGAACTGCCTCAAAAAGTACTGGAGCAGTCAAAGAGGCTGGTTGTCCTTTAGTGAATCTAGTAATAGCTTCACTAAAAATACCGTGGCGCATCTGAGTTGCTCGCAAATTATACAGATTGAATGTAGCGCTTTCTATAATAATATTCTTGGTATTTTCATCAATTTCGGTATTTGCACCACCCATAGCACCCGCAAGCGCGATTGCAGTATCGCCAGCTGCAATTACAATATCATCAGTTGATATTTTTATTACTTTACTATCAAGTAGTTCCAATTCCTCGCCCTGACGACCAGCGCGAACATGGATATCAGCCTTGCCACCACCGACTGCAACCAATTTATCGTAATCAAACGCATGTAACGGCTGCCCTGTTAGCATCATCAAATAATTAGTCACATCAACAACAGCGTTTATTGGTCTAACACCAACTCTTGATAAATAAGTCTGAATCTGAAGTGGTGATTGCTTTTTACTATCAGCCCCGGACATAACAACAGCAGTATATCTGGCAGATAACTCGGGGTTATCAATTTCCACATCAAGCTTGACTTGATCCGACTCTATCCCAGAAAAATCAGGTGATAAATTAGTCAGCCAGTCAGGGGTATGGAAAGCCTTGCCTTCTATGCCTGCGATTTCCCTGGCAAACCCTATAATACTAAAACAGTCTGGTCTATGTGTTAGTGATTTGTTTTCTATATCTAATAGATAATCATCCAGTTCATATGCGTTTACAAGTAACGTGCCTGGTTTTATATCATCAACAATCTCTAAAATACTTTCGTGTTCGTCGTATAAATCAAGTTCTTTGGCACTAGCAATCATACCGTTACTCATTGCTCCCATTAATTTGCGCGAACCAAGCTCAAATGGCTCTTTTGTGTCGTGAGTCATTGGAACAATACTGCCCGGTGGCAACCATACCACTAATTGTCCCGCCCTAACATTTGGAGCACCGCAAACAACCTGAATCAAACCATTTTCATCACGCTCAATATTTTCGGTAACCCCGCCGTCATCAATCTTGGTTAAATTTAGATGATTAGAGCCGTCTAGTTTACCAGCCTGAACAATCTTAACAACAAGAGCGTCCCTATGTTTTTCTTTTAAATCAATTACATGTTCAATTTCAACTAAACGCTCACCAATAAGAGCCGAAAGTTTATCAATTGGCAGATCGATTTCAATATATTTCTTTATCCAGTTTAGGGAAATAATCATGCGAACTCCCTTAAGAAAGCCAGCTTCCCTGACTCAAAATGCCTAATATCTTCAATCCCATATTTCAACATAATAAGACGCTCGATACCTCCACCCCACGCAAAACCACGATATTTTTCGGGATCAATCCCCGCAGAGCTAAGTACATTAGGGTGAATCATGCCACAGCCTAACATTTCTAGCCACTCGCCAGGTTTACCCCCGAGTGAATCTGGTTTTTCAATAGCAAACTCAAGACCAGGCTCAACAAAAGGGAAATAACTCGGTTGGGTTTTTATTTTTAGATTTTGATCATAGTAACTTTCAAAAAAACTTCGTAAAGTACCGAGCATTTGCCCTAATGTCGCGGTTTCACTCACGAACACCCCTTCATATTGATAAAATGTATGCTCATGTGTCGCATCAATATCCTCATTTCGAAAGCATCGTCCTATTGCTACAACACCAATTTGTTTACCTGACTCTAGTTTCTCTTTGTTTTTTTTTAAAATCCTGTTTTGCATTGTCGAAGTATGAGCTGGTGAAATAAAACCCTCTTCTGTACGAAAGGTGTCGTAACCGTCTCGGGTTGGATGATTTTTAGGAAAGTTCAATGTTTCGAACATATGATAATCATCATCGATTTGCCTCGACTCTATCACTTCAAAGCCCATACGATTATAAATATCTGCTATATTCTCAATTTCACTCGACAAGGGGTGTACGGAACCATTTTCGGCAGGTAATAAACTAACGGGTTCACTATTGATATCCCATGGCGCAGTAATGTCTATTGACTCAACAGTCTCATCCTCAAGTTTTGCTTCCCTCAAACTTACGGCTTTTTCTAAAGTTATTCTCAATTCGTTTATTTTTTTACCATATTCACTTCGTTCTTCAATGGGTAAGTTTTTTATCGCTCCGAATAGTTGTTTTAATTCAGAATCTTTTAATACATCTCGTGGAGTGTCACTGTTTTCAATTTGTGACAAAAGATTTTTACTAATTTCCTCAATGTTTCGCATAGATATCTATTTAATCTTAACGTGACATACTAATCACCGTCAACCATATAATAATCCCGACGAAAATGATTGCTATAACCACCCAAACCCACGCCAAACTCGTTGTAGATTTTGTACCCTTGATATATTGAGAATCTTCAATACCGTCAGGTCTATCTTCTAATTGAGCTTTTTCTATTGAACGACGTTGTAACTCAGATGCAAGTTGTTTTTGTAACTTGGTTCGTTCGTCATCTCGACTAATAAATAGTGCCATACCTTTAGTATAGCACTTGTGTTTGATTCGTTTGCGTTGTGATATACTAAGTTCATATTTCAAATAAGGAGGGAAGAATTTATGGCAGTAAAAAAAGCCATTTTGTCGACTAAAAAATCGACAGAGACAAAGCCTAACACCAAAACATCAGTCATAGGCGCAGGGACGTCTGCATCGGCTGTATTTAGCTCAGTTAAAAAAATATTAAAAGATATGCCTCTTATCGGCGCTTTGATTGCTGAATTTTTAGGAGCATTTCTTCTTACTGCAGCCTTCATCGAGATGCAGGGAAGTCCACTATTTGTAGCATTTGCACTTGGTGGTGTAGTCCTAATCGTAGGCGGTGTTTCAGGAGCACATGTTAACCCAGCAATCACAATCGGCGCTTGGGTAACACGAAAAATGAATTGGGTATATGCAGCCGGTTATGTTGTCGCCCAACTACTTGGTGCAGCCGTAGCATATTTAGTGTTAAATACATTCCTACATGCCAATGATTCATCCACAGCACAGGCTCTAGGCGCAACTGCCCCTAGTCTGTTACACGCTGCGGATATAGTCAAAGGTAAAGAATGGTATATATTCTTTACAGAACTTCTAGGAACTGGAATTTTGGCATTAGGTGTTGCGACAGCACTTCGACATAAAAAGAATAAGATTGTAGCAGCTTTTGCGGCTGGTTTTGCAATTTCAATAGCACTTTATATTGCATTAACGCTTAATACTTCGCTATTACAATCGGCAAATTCATCAAATGTCATTCTAACTTTCCTAAATCCAGCGATTGCTTTTGCAGCAAACGGACTATCATGGAATATGTGGCCACTTTCAATCTTCGTTCTCGCACCTGTACTTGGTGGAGTCGCAGGTTTCTTGTTGCAAGATTTCCTTCATAGCCAAAGTTTAGATGACTGTGAATGTGACGACTGTAAATAAAGATTAATCAAAGTAATCTAAGTAGTAAACCCTCGCCAAAAATAGCGAGGGTTTATTTATTCATCTTCACGCGGTTTATCAAGAAGTAACGGATCAATGCCTGAATTCGTACCAGCAATTTTAATAACGTCTTTGTCGACTTTACCAAGCTCTTTATGAGCAGAGTTATAATGACCAACGGTTTGCCCCAAAGACCTACCAAGTTTATGCATATATTCATCAAACTTACCAATATGATGACCTAGTTTTCCAACCCTAATTTGTATATCTTTGGCCTGTTCTTCAATTTGAAGGCTACGAAGTCCTTGAAGTACGGTCTGTAGATATGCCATAAAACTAGTTGGGCTTACAATAATTACTTTTTTATCCCGAAATGCATACTCAATTAAATCTCTAGCACTTGACCCGGTTCCAACGTCACCTATTAATAAATCATAATAGAGCGATTCACTTGGAATAAACATAAATGCAAACTCCATGGTCTTTTCATCTGGACGAATATACTTACTAGTTTCGTCAATTCGATTTTTAAGATCCGTCCTAACTTTTGCAAGAAGTTTCTCTCGTTCAGGTTTTTTATCTTCACCAACCATTCGATTATAGTTTTCTAAACTAAACTTGCTATCGATTGGTAATATCTGACCTCTATCCAAAAAAACAACCGCATCAACAACCTCACCGTCCTTAAACTTATACTGCATTTGATAATTTTTTGATGGAAGAATGTTGTCTAGCACTGACTCCAAATAATATTCGCCAAAAACACCACGTTGTTTGGGATTCTGTAAAACATTTTGGAGCGTTTTTAGCTCATCAGCCACATCAACAACTCTTCGGTTGGTTTCATCAAGTTTTACCAGCCTTTGAGTAACATCCGTTACGAGCTTTGCGCTCTCGGTTAGCTGTTTTTGCATAGATGTTTGCATTGAAATACTGTTACGTTCTAATTTGTCACCAACGGCTTGCTGTAGATTTGTTATTCCCCTGGAAAGCTCTGTCACGTCACTTTTTATAAGTTCGACAGCACTAGAATTTTTAAGTTCTTTGAGTTTCTGATTTAAAAAGTAAATTACATAGGCAAAACCAGCAATAATTACTCCAAAAAAAATAATTAAAATTAATTGATTCATATCTTATTATTATAACACTACAAATTTATGGTTAAGCGTATTATTATAACTACAACAGCTGCAACCAATACAACTGGCATTATTCTCTTATATCTGGCTAACCAGAAAAAAAATGTGTATGCTAGCCCGTAAAGCAAAACCGACCATAAAATTATTTCAAACCACTCTAGCCCATCGGTTAATTTTGATAAACCCCACAACGAAACAGCAGAAGCAAAAACGACCAGCAGCGGCCTTGTCATGTGTAAATTCAGTAATAATATTAGACCAATAGTTGCTATTAAAATTGTTGCAATGTCACCCGCCACACCAATTGAGCTGGTATATCGCATGAAAAGCGCGGTAATAGCCCAATATAATATTCCTAAAATAGCACCAATAACAAAAATCTGCCAAATAGAAAATGAGCTATTCACTGAATCTGATTCGATTTTTCTATCGATAATCCTTGCCATAGCAACCCTCCGTATATAAATTTATTATATATCTTTTTTGCCTAGCTAGCAAAACTAAAGCAAAATATAATTCATTGTTTTTCGTTTAGATACCAAAGTGAACCAAATAAAGCTATTAATATGCCGCCGATTACGTCCAAAGGCGTATGAACCAACGCCAAAACCCTTCCTACCCCTACAATAATAACTAACATTACGAGTATCCAGGTAATTGCTTTTTGCTTTGTCTGAAACCAAACCGCACAAGTTATCGCTGTTGCAAATAATATATGGTCAGAAGGAAATCCAGGGTTATTTATAAATGATGCACCCGCAGCTTTACCCACTAACTCAAAAGGCCTCAAACCTTCTGGTTGATATATCGAACCAATCAGTTTAGCCATTAAATATGCTGTTAGTCCAGCAATTAAAACAGTTGAGTAGGCTTTGATGCGTTTTCCTTTTGGAATTTTAAAAATTAACGCATATGCCCCAATTAATACTATAGGTATCATGGTCAAATCAGCAGCAATTCGAACTAAAAAATCATTCATATATATAGATTATCACAAGCACTGTTCCACATGATACAATTGCAAATATGAATATATTTTATGATGCCAGATGGACAAGAATAGATTTTCACGATGGGATTAGCCGTTATGGTGCAGGAATTATGCAGGGATTCAAAGACAATAACATCCCAATAACTCTACTGATTAAAGACAAACAACAACTTAAAATGTTACCGAGTAATTTACCCTACATTTTAGTAAATGACCCTCTATCGTTTAGGGAATTGTTAATCGCATTTAGGTTGAATAGACTTGGTGCCGACGCCGTTATCAGCCCTTTCCAAATTATCGGAACTTGGAGACGAAAATATAGTCTAATTGTTACTCTCCATGACACGATTTACTATCTCCACCCGCAGGCTCCAACCAACATGGCACTCACACAAAGAATTGTATGGCGTTTGTTCCATATGGCTAAATGGCCGCAAAGATTCCTTCTAAATAACGCCGACAAGGTTGCGACCGTCAGCAATTACTCTAAAAGTAACATACAAAAACTTGGTCTAACAGACCGAGAAATTTGTGTAATTTATAACGCTCCTAGCCTAAAACAATCTCAGCTCCATCGCAGCAAAGAACAAACCAAAAATATTCTATATATGGGCTCATTTATGCCATATAAAAATGTAGAGGTTCTAATAAAAGGGATGGCAAATTTGCCCAAAAGTTTTACGCTTCATTTACTAAGCAAAATTTCGGACAGTCGAAAAAATGAACTAAGCAAATTAATTAAGCCCGATGTTAGTGTAAACTTTCATAACGGTGTTACGGATGACGAATATATTAAACTACTTCAGGGTGCCTATTGTCTAGCATCTGGTTCAAAAGAGGAGGGTTTTGGCCTACCGATTATTGAAGCTCAGATGATTGGAACGCCGGTTGTCTGTAGTGATATGACAATTTTTCATGAAGTTGCGGGGAACGGCGCCTTGTTTTTTGACTATGATTCACCGAAAGAATTTTCCGACCAGGTTTTAAAACTCAAAAACCCACAATTTTTAAATGATTTAGTTACAAAAGGACATAAACAAGCAGAAAAATTCACCTGGAAGCAATCAGCAAAAAAATTATACGACATATGCCAGAAACTAAGTGTAGACAAATAGACCAAAGCCACAATGTCATAGCAACGTTATCGTATATTCTTGATATAATAGTTGGAGTAAAGTTTAGAAGTTTTATTATTGGTGAGGATTATTAATGTTTAGACGAAAAATTGAATCTGTTAATTTGTCCTACGGTAAGATACCGGATTTCGAATACATCAAAAATGGCGAGATCTATATGGACAGTTCTTGCCAATGCTTACGGCCCAAACCAGTAATTGATTCATTAAATGAATATTACCAAAACTTCGGGGCTTGTGGCGGACGTGTCAAATATAAATGGGGACAAAAAGTTGATTCAATTGTAGAAGAAACACGCGAACTCGTCGTTGATTACTTGGATCTATCTAAAAAAGAATATGTTTGCTCATTTACTCTCAATTCTACTATGGGATTAAACCTGATTTTAAGCCAACTTCCTATTAGTATTTATGAAAAAGTTGTGACGAGTGATATTGAACATAATTCTGTTTTTCTGCCAACGATTTCCCTATCAAAAAGATTAAAAATTGACAGAAAAATGTTAACGCGGAAAGACGACGGTATCCTTGAATATGAAATCGATGATTTAAAAAAATCGGTAGTAGTACTAAACACTACTTCAAATATCGATGGACGACTACTATTAAACGTAAAACAAGTCATAAAAGATACACATAAAATGGGTGGTATCGTAATACTTGACGCAGCTCAGACAATGGCACATCACCACAAGATATTAGTCAATTGCGGTGCTGACGCTATTTGTTTTTCAGCTCATAAGATGTATGGGGCAAGCCTTGGCGTAATCGTTATCAAAAAAGATCTGCTTCAATCATTAGATATAGGCATTATTGGTGGAGGTATGGTTTCGTCGGTTAAAGAACAAAGTTACAGTCTATTGCCAGACGACATGACAAGTCTATTAGAACCAGGATTACAGGCTTATGCGGAAATAATAAGCTTAAATAGTGCAATTAAGTGGTTGAAATCTGTTAAACCTTTTGGTATGAGTCCCTCAGAATATATTAATAAATTGTCCGAAAAATTATTCAATAGACTTTCTGAAATATCTGGGATCACAATCATAAACAAAAGCCCGTCATCAATAATCAGTATCTATTCTAAAGATATCGACTCCCACAGATTAGCAACGTTCCTATCTGCATCAGGAATTATGGTACGAAGTGGTTATTTTTGCTGTCACTATTATTTACTTGAAAAGCTCAAAACCCCACCGCTTCTTCGATTTTCAATTGGGCTTCATACAACCGAAGACGATATACTAAAAACAATTGAAACAATAAAAAAGATTACGAAAGGTTAATACTAAATATGTTTTGTATTGCTGCATTTATTGTTCTTGCCGCCATAAGTATTTTCTCGGCTAGATATAGAAAATTAGCCGTGAAAGCCTGGAGCTGCACTGCCCGCAGGGTCACATTTCGCCCATGCGACACCTCATTCAAAGAAGAAACTAAAAACAAACTTCTAAGTCATGTTGCCAAAAAAACTCCTAGATTAGTAAAAGCTGCAGATATTGGCATTGAAGTTGCTTCATTCCTATTGGTAACCCTCACGATTTGGAGTATTTTGGTGGTTATCGAAAGTGGTCTTAACCTATTCGTCTGGGGAACTTGCACCCCAGCTAGTGCTTCATCATGTAGCCTAAGTTCCGAAACTTGCTCAATCGACAAAGTTAACAAAAGTTTCTTAACATTAACCGCCGAGGGTAAGCCATTGCAGTGGTTTGTTAATAAAACTAACGAGTTGGGCAATACAATTTCAAATATTCCTATCCGTTTGCAGTCATGGGACATAAATAAATACTTACCCGAAAATCCCTCTTATTACATAGAATTCGATAGCTCAAAACAAACAGCACTCGAGATACTTGACCCTGGTTGCACTGTCTGTGCGCATTTATTTAAAAATACTAAACAAGCTGGTTTTGAAAATAAATATAACCTAACCTACATTGCCTATCCTATCAAAAATCCTAATATCGAAGGTACATATAAATTCGTAAACTCATTTGTCGTGACAAGCTATTTGGAGGCAATAAAAATTAATCCACTAAAAGACCTAAAAACACCTGCTGATTGGCAAATATTGAATCGTATTTTTACCTGGAAAGATAATAGTGGGATATCATACCAAATTAAAATTAATTCAATGATGAATGCAACCCAAACCAAAGATTTAATTCAAAAATGGTTAATAGATATTGGCTATAGCAAGCCACAAATTACTCAAATAATTAAAGATGCAAACAGCCAAAAAGTAGCCGATATAATAAAACAAAATCAAAATATTGTTGATAACAAAGTAAAAACTGTCAAAATACCAACAATTATTTTCAATGAACACAGGCGCGATGGGCTTGTCTCCGTACAAGACTTACGTTAATGTATAAGATTATTATAATAATTTAATGATATAATCGATTTATTACATAAGGGGGATCTATGGATAAACCAAATAACAATAAAGAGGCAGCAACGATAAAAAAGGAATCAAGTTTAAAAAACAAATCAGTAAAACAAAAATGGAGCACAAAAAAGAAGATTATCGTCATAGTAGGCGGTGTCGTTGCATTTTTTGTATTAATATTTTTAGTTGCTAGTCTTGCTACTAGTGCTCCATTAAAAGTAAGTGACGAATTTATTGATGATATTCAGGCTAATAATGCATCGGCAGCTTACGATTTAATGTCGTCCGAGGCTCAAATCGCAACAAGTTCACAGGATTTTACATCAGTTGTCGAAAAAATTAGCCCGATCCTAACCGGCGAAGCAAAAAATACCGATAAAAGTGTTACCGCAGAAACTGGGAGCGACCCAAAAGCTGAAATATTATACGAGATAAAAGGTAATGACGGTCTTACCTACCAAATTTCGGTTCAACTTGTACAAAAAGATGGACGATGGT
Source organism: uncultured Saccharimonas sp. (SeqCode) (assembly GCA_964531915.1). Taxonomy (GTDB): domain Bacteria; phylum Patescibacteriota; class Saccharimonadia; order Saccharimonadales; family Saccharimonadaceae; genus UBA1547. The sequence continues at coordinate 11,936 of CAZHFQ010000012.1, forward strand.
TGGTTCAGGGATTTGACAGTAAAACAAAAAATTAAGGACGAGTTTTTGGCTTAAAAATTTTTAGTTTAATAGTTCTGATTCAATTACATAATCACTTGGTTTTTCAATCGTTTGTACCTTATTGTAATCAGAAAATGCAATTGTCCCTGTCACATCACCTGATTTAGTTGTACCTGTATATTCAATTTTTATTATCTGTTTCGTAACAATGTCCACCCAAACCGTTAACGAAGTTATTTTGTCGCTACTACTATTATCGGACTTAAAGTATGTATTGTAGTTGGATATTAACTTTGCAGCCTTTTTAAACTGATCATCGTTATATTTAATTATATATTTATATGCTGAGACGCCTTCTGTTTCAACTTTTGAGCTTTCGTTTATGGTATACATATTTTTATCTTGCAAAATAGATAAAACATTTTTACGCTGAGTATCGTTTAGATTAGCAAAAGGAATTGGCAATACATTGGTATTAAATTCAAGTACCGAATTCGCGATTGAAGCGAATTGATCTTTGTCTCGAATTTTGATCCAATTATTTTTAAGTTTAGTTTCTGTTGTTTTAAAGCTTGGTGAAACTCTAGAATCTGTCGACGAAATACTACTATACCTAACGTAGTTATTATCGCCAATTTTTATCAAATCCCCTGCAAAATTCATCGGTATGCCTTCGCTCGTCATGTTTATTGAAAAATTACCCTTAGCAAGTAGGCTGTTGCTGCTTCTCAGATCCAAAAACATCCTTGAGTTTATCTCAGCTGTCCCTTTCATAGCCAATTTCTGGTCTATTGTTACAGAACTAGTCTCAAGCATCTTTTCGTTCATGCCTTTAAAGACAACTTCAGCACTCGGTGTGCCAAATACTACTATTAACCCTATTAACGCGACTAGCCCGACGACCACTCCAATAATCCACTTATTGCGTTTACTCATTCCGCCCTTATTATTAGATTTTGCCATTGCAATTCCCCTATTTAGTTAAATCAATAATAGCATGTTTCTTTAACCAATATGAAGTACCAATTAAATTTTAAGTGGCTTTTTTGCAATTAACTCCACTACTTCACGTTTATTATCTTCATGCATTTACTATACTACTAAATAAAAACAAATATTATGATTTAAATTGGCGGAGGCTAATGGATGAGTTTTCGAAAATTATTGATCGTCAGCTAATTTTTTTAAGGATTTCGTAAAATTCCATCAGATCATCAACACTTGGTTCGCTGATGTTCGTCTCAACCTTAAAATCTATATCTTTTTTGATTGCGATTATTCTGTCGCGGAGGCCATCTATAATTGGTAAAACTGTGTTTTCGTCGAGCCCCTCGCTCAATAGTTGATATTCAAGCATTCCCAGCCTTGATTCGGACTCTTCTTCTGTCTCACGAATACCACTCGCTATAAATGTAAATAATTCTGCAGAATGCTCATCTCCCATGGTCTCGGCCCATTCTTGTATTTGCTCATCTTGGACGGGGCTATAGTCTAATGAGATCCTAGAAAGGTTGCCATTTAGATAAAGTACCGACAATCTTTTTCTTAATAATCCGTCATCACTTACGTGGTCGATGCTGACTTCCTCGGCGTCGTTGATTGTATTGCCTTTTATGCCATTCATCGTGGTATGGCTAACCCACAGATTTGGAGATATTCTAGCACCTAAACATCTGGCATCATCGTAGTCAATCAGATCGTTTTCTGGTTGCTGTGTTGCAAATTCATCAGTCATATCTCTAAGCTCGTGCATTGAAACGAACGCGTGAACAAAATTAATATTTAAGGATGCTATAGTTTGATTCTGTTGGTTGTATGAATCAACAAAAGATTCGATATCTTCTTCAGTGAGAGTATATTCATAACCCCTGCGGTTGAAGTCTTCGGTCGCTTCGTCAACTTGGGCTTCCCCTTCGACAAGGTACGCGTCATTGTCTTCGGAATCTTTTCGAACCTTAAAACTTGCATCGGAAGTCCGTATTAGTCGATCGACATCATCGCGGAGTATGTTAATTAACTCTGAATTAGCCGTCAAATAGTCAGATTGATCATTAAAATGTTCCATATTTATATCTTTACACAAGATAAAACTTTTGCAAGCATAGGCAGGACTATAAAGCGTTTACGTAAAAATATAGTATTTGAATGGGATGGAGGTCTGCCCGTACTGTCGAACAGACAAACGGAGGGATTCGATCACGTTCTGCGACCAAGTGGTATTGCATTTATATACTAGTTGTGTTAATATTTAGATATCAAGATGAAAAGAGTTCCGAACGGTTAGTTGCCTAAGGAGCTCTTTTCTTTCTTTTATAGTTGTATTGAGTATCAATATCTGGTTGATATTGCCAATAACTAAAATCACTTACCGCACCACGGGGTTCTTCGGTTTCGAATGTTTCATGTAGTAGGACGTTACTTTCAGTGCTGTCATCTATTTTTTTATTGTAACAAAAATACCGTGTCGATCTTGCCGTTACAGTTAAATGAGAATGAAATCACTTGATTATTGCTTGCCTTACCGACTATCGAGATGGCAGAGAAATACTTACTATAGTTGCCATTTTGATAGCCAGATAGGATCGCAGATGGAAGAGAGAAGTTATAATCCCAAGAGTTGATATCTGTCGATAAAAAGTTTGTTATATCAGTTACAGCCTGAGTAGGAGTCTGAGCACCGTATTTCTCGGTCGCAGCTAGAATGACATTCACGCTTGATGCCATGTGACCTATTAGCGGCGAGGTATCAGCAGAAGTTATAGATAATTTAATATTGTCGATTGCTGCAGCATTTGGAGCTACTTCTGTGCAGGTAGTTTCGCTATCGGTGTTTGTCGTATTACTACTCGTTTTTAAATCAGTTAGTTGGCTCTCTAGACTCGTCACTTGGTCTTTGCATTTCTCTATATCCTCATTTTGTTGTTTTTCAAAGCTGCTAGCAACGCTATCGCACCACAAATATGTACCGTAAGCAGAAGCAGCCGCCACAACTACAACCAATAAACTAACTAGAAGCCACCTCGGTATAGCAAATTTCCCAGATGGCTTTTTTGGTACTTCTTGTTTTATTTCGTTTTCTTGCACTTGTCCTGTTTCTTCGTCCATAATTATACCCCCCTTTAATATAAAACTAATGTTATATTAGCATAAACCTATTTAAAACGTGAACTATTAGTAATTTGTGTTTTGATTTACAGATACAAAACAAATAAAGACAGTATAATAATGGTATGGAAGCACGGGCAGTCTTGAAATGGACAGCTCGTGTTTTCTTTTATGATATTGAAATGGCTGGGCATATCGGTCTGACACAAAAAGCACATATAACGTAGCGTGAATGTTTGGTTGACTTGGACTATATAGCGGTATATACCTATTAATTACAAATAAGTTATAATGGTAGGAAAGGAGATGTATATGACAAGTGCAAAAAACATATATCTATTGCTGGCCAGAGACGTGTCGACTGATTCTAACGACAAGATGAATTCGATAACCAAGATTATTGACAGGTTTAATATTGATGCCAATAAAGGGGATCTAAAAAAACAGAATTTAATTTGGGGTGAATCAATTATCGTCATCCCTGCCAGCTATGCTATTGCTAGTTTATGGACATTGAGTGAAAAAATTAAAAATGAGTCGGTAGTCAAGATAAGACTTTCAATTATTGATCCTTCCGGTAAGAACTTAGGTGGACCAGTACAATCACTCAAACTACCTGCCGGCAAGGACAGAGTTTCGCTTAACTTCAATAGTCAAGGTATGCCAATAACTAAAGAAGGTAAATATTTTATAAAGGCTCAGCTTGAGATATCTGACAAGGTAATTGGGACTGCCGAGTACCCATATGAAGTAGAAGTTAAATGGCTACAAGACGCCGGAAAGTAAAACACGGCAATAAATTCGAAAGTTCAGTCGCGAGCAAAACATTTATATACAATGACAATCTATCAAAAGACGTAATACGTTCTTTTAAGTCAACAGCATCTGCTGAAAACATTATCTTATGTAATGCTGAAGTACTTGGTTTGCCCAAAAATGTCTCTGACCCAGATTTTTTTCACGTCTTAAGTTCATCAATAAAAACAGAGCCCAACGCTGGAGCGATTGTACTTACAACAGACCTCGCCAGTAAAGACAAAGGTATGACTACTGCAATTAGCCAATATGAAAATGATAATATATGTACGATAAAATTTTCAGACTCTCTACGAAAGGATAAAGAATTGCCAATCATAGCAAAAGATGCACTTTTCTCAACGAAGGGCTTCAGGATTCTCCACGAAGTTTACCAAAGATATATAGAAATATTTTTGTCAAAATCCAAACGTAATCTAATTATTAGGGCTAAAGAAAAAAATGGTAAAACTAAGTGTAAGGCCATTAATAATATATTCAAGAAATGAACCGTTTGTAATGAGTAGACTCTGGACAAAATGAGGGAATTCGGTCACTTTCAGCGACCCCGCGATTTCACGATTGCAAACACAGTTTGCATCGGAAAGTCGCCTTGAGACCCGCAAACTTGCGGGTCTCACCCCCGAATGCGGAGCATTTGGGGCCTCATTGCAGATCAATTTAAAATAGCGACCGCGCGGGTCGTTATTTTAAATTGGCTGAGCATGTCGGTTTGGTACCGAATCCCGAAAATCTAGACTCGTGCGACAACATAGTCGACTCGGTTCATTGAGCATATGGGTCTGGTGCCGTGTTTGCTGGCATGATTATGTTTCGGTTTAACCCCGAGTGTCCGTTATCCAAGTTGTAAGTATAGACTTTGAGATATTTTTATGGTACGTGTTTTTTATATAGCGTGTTGCTTTGTAATATCTAGGTTCTATAATGTTATTATTAATAATGTGGATAACAAGTTTGGGATATCGATAAAAAAGTCTGCTAACAGTCTGCTTAAAAGCTTACCTGTAATTATTGGTGTTATTTTTATAATTGGTATATTTAATAGTTTATTAACCAAAGAAGTTATCACAAATATTTTTTCAGGCAATGATATAGCTGATGCATTGATAGGGGGTGCTATTGGTAGTGTATCGGCTGGTAATCCTATAACTAGCTATATCATATCCGGTGAATTACTGGAAAATGGTGTTGCTTTGTTAGCCGTAACATCGTTTATGGTTGCCTGGGTCACGGTAGGTATTGTACAATTGCCAGCCGAATCAGTCCTTTTGGGTAAGAAGTTTGCGATTACTAGAAATATAATTGCCTTTACCTCCTCTATCGCTGTTTCTGCGATAACGTGTTTTATAGTAGGTGTTTTATGAAGGGCGAAAAGAGCAAGACCGGATATTATTTTGCGGTATCAGTTGTTGGCTCATATCTAATCTTATTTGTAGTTAATTATCAACTTTTTAAAAAAGCTTTAGTGTCATCATGGTTAATATTTACCCAAATATATTATGTCTTCATAATCATGTTTATATTAATGGTACTTATAGATTATCTAGTTAGCCCTAAAAAACTTAAAAAATATTTGGGAGAAAACTCTGGTATTTTAGGCTGGGTAACTGCCATATCGACAGGAATAATTTCTACAGGTCCAATCTATATGTGGTATCCGCTTCTAAATGATTTAAAAAAATCTGGCATGAAAAATAGTCTTATCTCTGTTTTTTTATACAATAGAGCAATTAAACTACCGCTTATACCAGTTATGTTACATTATTTCAGCATGGGCTATATTATAGTTTTAATGCTTGTGATGGTTGTTGCTTCAATTGTTCAAGGTAATTTGATAGAATTATTAATGAAGGATGGGAAAGGGTTAAGAAAATTATGAAAACAGCAGTTGCCTCTTCGGGGAAAACTCCAGACTCTATGGTTAGCCCTGCGTTTGGCAGAGCACCTCATTTAATAATATATGAAAATAAGACGGTTATAGAAGTAGTTAAAAACCCCTTCTCTTTTGGTGGTGGTGGGTCTGGCCTGGGGGTTGTGCAAATGTTACATAATAAAAATGTCGGTCTGGTCATTGCTGGTAATTTTGGGTTGAACGTAATAGAGGCGCTAGATGAAAAAAATATGTCTCATAAAGAAGTCGATAATGCTATTGTCAGTAATGTTATCATAAATTAGTTAATAATCTTGTATATATGCATAGTCACGCGATGGTTCGATTTCATTATTTATTCGTAGTGTTATAGTTGAGAACGTCGATGTCACCATTACTCATATGCGTGATCGGATCAAAGTTCTTAAAGTTTAAGTTTCCCTTGGCAACTTGTAGCAAATAAAAACCTGAGACGCAGTGCCCGACTATAATTACATTGCCTTTTGTTTTTTTGGAAATAAGTTTAATTTTCATAAGGGCCTGGCTCATGCGATCGATAAGTGACTTTCGTGATTCTAGGCCGTTGTCGGTATTAGCCTTGTAGTAAAATTCAATCTCGTGTTGTCTGGGTAGACCTTCGAGTTTGCCCAGATATCTTTCTTGCAGCTCATTTATAATCCTTATATCTTTTGTAGATATTTTAAGTATGTTTGCAATAATTCCTGCTGTTTGCCGAGATCTTAATAAGGGGGAGCACACAATCATTGTCGCTTTTTTGTCGATTAAAGCTCGGCCTATGGTTTGTGATTGTTCCATCCCGTTATTCGTTAAAGGCGTGTTTAGTGGCGAAACAATATTATTTGCGTTTGCAACGCTTTCCCCGTGACGGACAAAAAATAACTTCATACCACCAATTTACCACTTCATGTGGCTACTGACAAAACAATTTACCGTGTAAGCCAATCTATATACTAAGATGTAAACTTTTAAAACATTTGTGTCTTTCGGTTTTTCTGGCTTGAGCATACAGGTCTAGAACTCTAGGAATTATTTCTGAGCTCATCAACGGTTCTTATGCGCTCTTCAGTTTTAGCTGTCTGTTGGTCACGATAACGTTGGGAATCGAACCCCGTTTTGCTAGAAGCATCATATGGCTGGGTATTCAAATCAGTATCTTGAGTTCCCAATACTGGTATTTGCATTGACCTACCAAGCTCAGCAGCTGTAAAAACACTGTCCTGCAAATCTGTACCACCAGAAAGATCATGATCTAAGTCATCAAATTTTTCTGCTAAGGCAATTAATTCTGTCCTAAAACGTCTGTGAAGAAAGTATGGGTCTTTTTGAACTTCAGCATAAAGAAGCCTCTTTGTCCCTATATCCATACTATACCTGTCTGGAATAGGTTCAGGTTTAAGACTAGGGATCTCGGAACCTTTTGATTTTTCTCTTTCCATCTCCAAACCTCCTATTAATAACGCTTATTAACATTATCCGCCTATTATGCTTTCGAGCAAGCATGAGCAAATTAGAATATTTAGTAACGTAAATCCTTGTTGGATACCCTGTCAAATATATGCTCTTGGCTGAGCGTATAGGTCTAGATGAGCGATTATTTAATTTTTCTTTCTATATCTTTAAGGCTGTGCGATATTTTTTCTATGCTTTTTTGTATTTCTTGTATAACAGGCGAGCCAAGCTGTCGTTCGGGAAGTGATTTAAAATCTAATCTGTAAGAGTCGTCGTAGCTTTTAGATCCATCTGCATTTTCATAATGAATTTTTACTTGAGTTCTGCCAGCTTGGAGCTCATCCACCCGTCCGATTACTAACATGAGCCATGCCTGGTACTTTTGGCCTGGGCCAAGCGCTTTGATGCCATTTTTAAAAACGCGAAAAGACTTAATAGTGCTTTTTGCTCTTGATGGATCAATCAAAAAATTAGTCCCTAACACTCGAAAAGTAATATTTCTTGCGATACCATTACCATAATTAGCTATATTCAAGTCAATTATACTTATACTTTCATCTCGAGGAGTCAAAAATAAAGCAATTTGTGGACGTGTTTGTCTTTCTTCAGACCGTTCCATAGCTATCACAGTATTCCTAGTTTGGATTGCATAATAAATTGTGACGCAAACAAGAACTATGGTTGAGATAGCTTGTATCGCACCAGAGTTGTTGTTAAGAAAGTTTATTACATCCTGCACTTAGGTCTCCTTCGGTGCAATACTTGGCTAAGATGGAGGGACTCGGTCACGTTCCGCGACCCCGAAACTTCGCGATTGCAAGCACGGTTTGCATCGGAAGGTTTCCTTGCGAACTGCCGACGTGGCAGTTCTCACCCCCGAATGCTCACTCGGGTGTTTGAATCCCACAATCTCAATTATGAAAATATACCTTAGATATAAATACCTAAGCATATTTTCATGGCTGGGATGGAGGGACTCGAACCCCCGAATGCATGGACCAAAACCATGTGCCTTACCACTTGGCGACATCCCAATATGGATAAAAATATGCTTGTTTTTGGGTTTGTCAGATGTTTTGGTCCATTTACGGACTATTTATATCTTATTGCCATTCGGCAACAGCCATGTGCCTCCATGTCATTCGACATGGCCGTATCGGATGATACGGTACCACTTGGCGACATCCCAATAACAGTACAGATTGTACACTAAACAATGCTCTCTCTCAAGCGATAAGGTCTTATTGTAGAATAATTAACTAGCGTGTTTAAAGTGTGAACGAATTTCGAATAGGAAATATGCACCGATTACAGCACTGATTATAGCTCCGATAATACCAGACAAGAAATTTGTACCAGTATATCCAAAAACAGAAACGACTGCACCGACAACCTGCGAGGCAATACCAAGTAAATAAACTAGAAACAATAAATCCCAGCCTTTTTTACTCAAAGCCTTGAGTGGGCTTATTGCCATTGCTGTAATAACAACCGTAAGTACCAAAAAAGCCAACGATATGACACTGGCCGTCATCCACAAACCAGTCTGTGTCTGTAGGATACTATCCCCATACACCCCATAAACCGATACGATGGTTCCTGCGCTCATTATAGCCCCAACCAATGCCAAAGCACCCAAAGCCGAAAGGATTACACCAATTAAGGTAATCCACCAAACATTTTTAGCAATCCATTCACACCAATTTTTTGGTAAATGTGGCAGTGGCTTTAACCACGTCTGAATGTTGTCTTCTAATTTATGTATTGAATCCATAAAACTTTCCCCCTTTATAAGATAATAATAGACCTCTACATATAATAAAGCAACTGATTATTTTTTCTTATTACTACGTGGTTTATACGGCCACAGCCCCCAACTGGCCCACGCGGCTAAAATGCCCAACGAAACGCTAATACAAGCAACCCACCATCCAGGTAATAATTTGATGGTCGTCCCAAGAATCCCGATATTCGAAACTGGATTTGATGTAAAGATAAGCCAAAGCGTCAATTTTAGCCAAACCAATGGCACTAGCCAACCAAGAACCATACTGACGGCCCGCATCAGCGGGCTGACCTTTAACCTTAACAAAAAGGGGAGGGCAAACACTTCACTAACAACAATCAATCCACCAACTAAATGGGCGACAGGTGCCCCACCAGGCAGTAAAAATGCTTCCAAAAGCGTTAGGAATTCATTAAAAGTAAATAGTTGAGCTAGGGCTAATATCGTTAATATCCCCGCATATGCATACGCTATCTTTTGCGATTCGACGGTTTTTGGTGTTTTTGCTGATGTTGCACTAACAAACAAGTTCATATGAATAGTATAGGTTTTGTTTATTTAAAGTACAAATGTTGTTTTTTTTGCTATTATGCTTGCGCTTTTTTGAATATTCCCTTAAAGTACAGACAGCGAAGGTTACAAAAACAAACATACCACCAAAAATAAAATTGTTGTGACTGATCGCTTTACGATATCCACCACAACAAAAAATAGCACCCCTCTTGGGGTGCTATGCTTTATTTCGATTTTAGAGAGTTCTTGTGGCGCCATTTGGCAATTTCGGCATGATTACCACTAAGTAGTACCTTGGGCACCTGGTGGCCTCTAAACACCTCAGGACGTGTGTATTGAGGGAATTCCAGTGTTTTGCCATCGCTAAAACTTTCTATTTCAGCACTTGATTCACCACCAAGGACCCCTGGCATAAGCCTTACAATACTGTCTATGACGGTTATCGCAGGCAACTCACCTCCTGTTAATATGTAATCCCCCACGCTCACCTGTTGATCGACAATTGTCAAAATACGCTCGTCATAACCCTCATATCTACCACATACAAAAATGTAGTTATCACTGCTTAATGACCAGGTTTGCGCCAAGGATTGCTTCCAGCGCTCCCCCCTTGGGGTCATAAGTATTATTTTTGCATTTTTATCATATTTTTTTGCATCTTCAATAGCAGCAAACAGCGGCTCTGGCATCAATAACATCCCATCGCCACCACCATATGGGGTATCGTCAACGGTTTTACGTTGGCCTAACCCAAAATCGCGCAAATTTATCAATCTAAATTCAACGACTTTTTGATTCTGCGCTTTCCACATCATCGAACTATTTAAAACGCCTTCAAACATTTCAGGAAATAATGTTATAATTTGTATTTTTCTCATCAGTTACTATCTTAACACAAAAAAACCACCCCTAAGGATGGTTTGATTGTCATATAAATCTCTCAACAATTATATTGTTGCTCGCATAGAGCTTATCTCGCAGTTCAAGTTTTCTACTCGTAACTTGATTATAATTATATATCTAGATCGTCTAGTTCTGCAAGCTCTTCCCGAGCGGTTTTTGCATAATCACTAGCGTTTTCCACAGGTTCATCTGTTGATTTTTTCGCAGGCTCGCTTTTATCATCATCCGATGGTGTAGCTGTTGCGTCAGATGTTGCATAATTTTCGCGTTGATCGTCATTATTAACAATTTTTAAATTATATCGGGCATCATTTTTTGTACCAAGTGCACGCAATAATGTCCGCAAGCTTTGTGCAGTCACGCCTCGTTTACCGATAACACGGCCTAAATCCTCAGGGTTTACTGTTAATGATAAAAGTACGCCCTTTTCATCAATAATCCGCTCGACTACGACATCATCAGGATGTCCTACGAGAGATTTTACGATGAAATCTACAAATTGCTGGTCTATTGTCGCCATATTGCCCCCTCACCTTCGCCGTACGGCGAATCGGTCTCTAGAATTTAATGTATGAATTTATTGTATCACGTTTATTCTTGTGTTGCTGTCTGTGGTTTTTCGTCAGTTTTTGCATCTTCTGGTTCTTTTTCGGTCTCAAGTACTGGAGTTTCTGCTGGCTCTTCGGAAATTGGAGTTTCCCCAATTTCTTTGACTTCAACAGCTTCTTCTTTAACTTCTTTTGTCTCAGTTTTTGGTTGATTTTTTCGAAGTTTATCCATGTTCCTTGTGATCTTTGCCTTTTTATTGTCGGCCTTTGCAACCCACTTCGGCAATTTTACACCGGCATTTTTTAACAACTTTACAACACGTGGTGATGGTTGCGCACCGTTATCAAGGTATTTTTGGGCGATTTCTGCCTGAATTTTAGCGTCTTTGGTATGTGGGTCATATGTCCCAACATAAGCAACCACACGGCCACTTGATGGATGACGCCTGGCTTCTTGAACGGCTAGACGATACATTGCATGACCTTTTCGGCCAACACGTTGCAAACGAATTGCGAGCATAAATATAACTTCCTTTTTTCTATTCGCTATACAGCAATTAAATAGTTTTTACTCTCGACCAATATTACACTGTTTTTCCCTTATAGTCAATCAGTTAAAGGATATATAAACAAATTAAAAGCCCGACACGCTTTTTTATAAAAACATATCGGGCATAGTGCCCGGAGAGACGAGGTCTAAACCTCAAAGTCCCTCCGGACACCGATGAACCCTGTTATTCAGGCGACGAACACGTGTTTCACGGTCGGCACCGCACGATTCTTGCTGGTCATCTCGGCTCTTACGGATCCGAGAATCAGCAACTTCTTGTCTTCCACTAGCTCGAGGCAAGGAACCTTCGCATTGGGGTTCTTTTCCTCTTGCATCCGAAGACCGGCCATGTTGGGGGATGACTCCCCCTTTAGCCAGTCCAGAGGATAATCAGGGAAGAGCATCAAGGCGTCAAAGACTTCGACGCCAGCCAGGTTATGGCGCACATCAGACCTGTCCCAACATGCCCTTGCCGCCCACCCATCGTTTGCATAGGGGCTAAAGACGACCCAATAGATGCCTGGGGTGTAGTCAACCCCGGCGGCCATGCGTAGAAGTTCGGGTGAACTGTCGAGTCCGTCTCGGCGCTGTTTGGTGTAGCCTTTGGGAGGTACAACATACTTCCAGCCGAGTTCAAACTTGCGTTGTAACCCCCTCACCCCGTCTTTCCCGCGGGGATAAGTGACGACCATCAGCCCTTCATTTCTCGAAAGAGAGGTGAATTCTGGGATGACGGGGATATCGCTAGTTACGAACTCTCCGATTCCCCCATTATTCCACAGACACTCCCGAAGTCGGTCGATCTGCTTGCGCGGATCGATATACCAGGATGGCAGCAGGTTGTCAAATGATCGCATAACTCACTCCTTCTGTTGCATTTTCGCCAATTGCAAGGTCGCTTAGCCTGTTTGACTTGTTTAAGAACGGCGTTTCAAATTTACATAAGATTAAACTTAAAACGCCGCCCTCAAAAAACTCTAGATTTCAAGGTTCTAGAGTTATTTATAACATAAAGTTGTTGTAATGTCAATTTTACTGCTGGCGCTTGGCATATTCATCCAAAGCAGCCTGCGCTGCTTGTTGCTGTGCGACCTGTTTACTTGGTCCACTCCCCTTGCCTATCAATTTATTATCAACATAAACACCCAGTGTAAATATCTTGTCGTGATCAGGCCCAACCTCGTCAATAACTCGATATTGCGGAGTCAGACTATCGATTCGTTGCGAAACCTCTTGCAAATGTGATTTAGCATCACGCCAACTTCCAGATTCCAAAATCGAATCTAGTTTCGAGATAATATATTTGTGAATAAATGCCGCCGCGTCATCGTAACCTCGTTCCAAATAAATTGCACCAGTTACGGCCTCAAAAGTATTTGCTAGTATCTGTTGCCTAGCTCTATCACTACCTTGTTTTTCACCGCGACTCATCCGAACTAATGGTTCATAACCAATTTCAACACCTGCCTCCCCAATACTTTCTGTCCTGACAAGGGCAGCCCGCCAACTCGTCAATGTCCCCTCTTGATCTGAAAAATTTCGATACAAATAATCAGTTACGACTAATTCCAATACTGCATCCCCTAAAAATTCTAATCTTTCGTTGTGTTCGCTGACGCTTTTTTTATGCTCGTTGACGTAACTTCGGTGAGTAAGAGCTGTAATTAATAATTGGATATTTGAAAACTCAAACCCCAATGTGTTTTTTGCAAACTCTTGATACGGCGCTATTTGCATTCCACTCATCCCGTTAGAACCTCTCTTGAATTATCTGCATATTAACCAACCTTTCATTTCTACATCTATCTCCTATTATATTCGAATATCGTGATTCTTGGGCTCTAACGGGACTCATCTCATAAATTCTCCTGTCTGATTCTCTTTTTGGCAAGCAACATTAATTTACCAATATCGTCGTATTCGATCGCCTCTAGGGCATCATTAAATTTAAACCACTTAATTTCCTTCATCCAATCTTCTTTTTTGATTTTATCAGAGCCATTACCAGCTTTTACCAGATATATCTGAGTTGACATCAAAACTAACTTGTCAACACGGCGAAATCGAAAATTGACTTTACCAAGCCATCCTAAAATTTCTACGTCAAACAAGCCTGTTTCTTCACCAATTTCCCTGATTGTCGTTTCTTCAGCTGTTTCACCTGACTCAATATGGCCTTTCGGGATTGACCAGCGGTCTCTTACGTCCTGAAATAGTAAAATTTCGACACCACCGTCTTTGTCATGACGAAAAATAATACCGCCAGCGGTTGGTTCGCGGACTATCTCTTGAATTTGAGTTTTTTTACCAAAATATTTCTTGAACTTATCAAACTTCGTTACTGCCATCGGTTGTGTCCTCGACAAGTGTTCTATAGGCGGTTCCAAGAACCCCATTTACAAACTTACTTGAATTATCAGAACCAAACGCTTTGGCCAACTCTACCGCCTCATTAATTGCTACCTTTGGCGGTATAAGTTTTGCCTGATCCAACAGCTCGTATAAACCTATTCGCAAAATATTACAATCAATTTTAGCGATTTGATCAATTGGCCAGTCAGGGGCAATTGGCTGAATTTTGGCGTCTAGATCGTCTCTTTCTTTTAAAACCCCCTTTACGAGCGTTTCAACGAAAGCCTTGTCGTCTATTGTTGTGTCGTACCTATCAAGGTTACGAGTCAGAATATCATCAATATTTGCCGACGTGTCTTCAGGCTGCATGCGAAATTCATATTCGTATAAAGTTTGCAGAGCAACGATGCGACCAAGGTGGCGATTAGATGCCATAGCGTTTTATTCTTTCAATTTATTATTATGTTTTAAGGTATTTAACTAACTTGCTACCCAGCAAGTTTCTTGCCAGATTCGCGAACTGTCGTCCGCACTTTCACTGGTGAAGTTTTATTAACACGTCGCGCCAGCTCTAGTCGCAGATGACTACGACGTAGGCCGGTTTTGCGTGGACTTGACTGTTTCTTGGGTTGTCCCATTCAAAGAACTCCTTTTCAGGTATTATAATTAAAACTTGCCTCTATTATAACCAATAGCACCCCCAAGCTCAAGTGTTTATGAAAAAAACTATTGACATTATTAACCATTAGTGGTATAAATGAGGATATGAAACGAATGTCATCACAAGAAACAACAAGTATAACCCCCGAAAAAAAATCAAGTAAAAAACCTAACTACACTCTCAGACGAGCTGTGGGAGCATCTGTTGCCACTTTAGTTCTTGCCGCTGGAGTTGGTGGATTTGCCGCTGGTAAAGAGCGTGCCAAATCATATCCTAGACCTCAGGCAAATACCCCTAA
>CAZHFQ010000013.1:0-26640 GCA_964531915.1 uncultured Saccharimonas sp. (SeqCode)
GGGGGAACGGGATTAGGCTTGTATTTATGTCGTCGATTGGCGGAAATAATGGGTGGGCGAATTTGGGTTGAAAGTGTCTATTCAAAGGGTAGCACTTTTTATGTTGAGCTGCCCAGGATAAGCAACCAGGAGGCAGCTCGTTTGTCAGAACAACAAGCAACTAGCGATCAAAAACAGGTTGAAAAGAATGTAGTGTCTCCTCCGATTCAACCAAATCCAATAGCGAACAAAGTCTCGGTAGCGGTTGATGGTCAGCCCCAGCAAGCCGTTCACGCTGTGCCACGAGGTCAGGCATTGACACCCGAACAAATTGCCGCATATGTTACCAAACAGCGTGCACTAGCCCAACAACAGACAGCTCCACAACTTAATCGACCAAAAACAATATCAGTCCCAAATAGAGGAAAAAACAATAATTAAAATAAACACAAGAACTATGGCATTTTTTAACAGATTTGGTTACAATGGAGGTAAATATGACAAAAATAATGCTAGTTGAAGATGATAAAAGTCTACGTGAGATTTATGGTGTTAGACTGCTAGCTGAGGGATATGAGATTATTTCTGCTGGTGATGGCGAAGAGGCTCTTGCTATGGCAGTTAAAGAAAAGCCCGGATTAATATTGAGTGATGTGATGATGCCAAAAATTAGTGGCTTTGATATGTTGGATATTCTACGCTCAACCCCTGAAACTAAAGACGTTAAGGTTATTATGATGACAGCCCTTAGTAGTGAAGATCAACGTACGCGTGGTGAGACTTTAGGAGCCAACTTATACCTTGTTAAATCTCAGGTAGGTATAGAGGATGTAGTCAGAGCTGTTCATGATGTCCTTGGTGATGTACCAGTCACAGCAGCTCCAGCCACTCAAAAATTTGGTGTACCTGCTCCTCAATCAGCAGCAATATCCGATCAACCCGTTTCGGCTACTCCTAGACCAGTTGCTCAACCCCCAACACAACCCAATTTAACCCCCGAACCCCCCACAACACCACCCGTTCCTACAACAGCAGTACCACCTGTTCCTACAGTGCCGCAGCAGAAAGCTCCAGAAGCAGCGCTAGATCAGATTCCAACTGCTACCGTCCCGACGGTTGAGCCACAACCCGCACAAGCACCAGAAGTTAACCCAGTACCGGTGCATCCAACACTACCTACATCAGACACAAGTCCTACCCCAGTACAAAACGTAGCAGAACAGCCAGTCGAGACGCCAGTGCAACCCCCATCAAACATAGTTCAACCAGTTGATAACCCTTCGGTTCCACCACCTCCAACATCTCCAACTTCAACCCCAGTGGCCTCAACTCAACTCCCACAACCGACGGCTCCATTTTCAACGGCCGCCCCAGCCTCTCTAGGAGATCGTGTTATTAATCCAATAACACCATCCTCCCCAGCTCAAGATATGACAACTCTCATAAATCAAGAAATTCATGACGGATCAGAAACATCGCCACAAAATCCCGAGGCAACTGTTTAGACAAGATTTCGGATTAATAGTGACAAGGAAAAAAACCAGCAGACTAAAAACAAAATCAATTGTTTGGTATTATTTTAAGAATTTTTTGCTATTTTTTGGAGTTTTTACAACTATCGAAATAATTTCAGGTGGCCTAATATTTTTTGGAAATATTAACAACCCAGACCAAAGAAACCTAATTTATAATCAATGGGGTATATACCTATCCTTATTGCAAAATCTTGGTTGGATAATATATTTATCAATAATTAATTATAAAGCTGGAAAAGGTTATGGACTAAGGGCATTTTCAGGAGTGTGGGTTTGGGTAGTTTGCTATATCCCATTTTTCTTTTACGATTTGTTGGATTATAGAATGCTCGATATGATAATATCCAAAATATTAATTACACTACTTACATTGCCTTTTATTTTTGTAGGGAATTACATACGAAAAATGATTATTAAGACCTTTAATGATAAACATAATAAAATGTCACATCAATAAACTCCTGTTATACTAAACACAATGGACTCAAAATCACCAAATTTATTACGTTTAAATAAGTATCTTGCGCTTCATTTAGGTATCTCTCGTCGAGAAGCCGACAATCTAATAGAACAGAAAAAAGTATCAATTAACGGTCAAAATGCGGTCTTGGGAGCACGACTCAATAGGGAAGATACAATCTCCGTAAGTGGTAAAAAACTAAAAGACAAAATTAATTACGAGTACATAGCCCTAAACAAACCTGTCGGTTATGTATGTTCCCGCAAAAAACAAGGTGATAATCCGACTATTTACGATTTGTTGCCAGAAAAATATCATAATTTAAAACTGGTTGGTCGTTTGGATAGAAACACTAGTGGCATTATACTTCTTAGCAACGATGGAGATTTTGCCTATCAAATGACTCATCCAAGCTTTATGAAAGCCAAGATTTATAATGTCCGACTAGAGAATAACCTAGCCCCATTACATCAGCAAATGATAAGTGATTACGGTGTTGAGCTCGAGGACGGTACCAGTAAACTTCAATTAGACCGAATAAACGGTAAAGACCGAAAAAGCTGGATAGTTACAATGCACGAAGGGCGTAATCGTCAAATCCGCCGAACCTTCGGTTCACTGGGCTATACCGTTGAAAAACTAAATAGAACAAATTTTGGGAACTATGCGCTGGGTGATATAAAACCTGGTGAATTTTGTATCATAAAGTCTTACTACGAAAACTGACCCCCTCTCGAGTTGACGAACAAGAGCACTTATCGCTGCGCAATAGAAATTATTTCAAATAAACTTCGTTTCTTGCGTAACTCGCCGTGCTCAAACATACTCAGATTGGTCGCTAGTGCTTTACGCATGTGTGCGGACTTTGCAAGGATAATCCTCGCAAAACGTATTTAACATATTCGCCATCTTAAGTTTCCTCTGTTATAATATGTCTTAATTATGGCCTCAAAATTACCTACAGTTGCGATTATTGGACAGGCAAACGTTGGCAAAAGTTCGCTTTTTAATCGTTTCATGCGCTCTCAGCAGGCTGTTGTAGCCCGAGAGGCGGGAACAACTCGTGATAATGTCCTTGGGCGCGTTGATTATAAAAATCATAGCTTTTGGTTAGTTGATACGGCGGGGCTTAAGGATCCTAATGACAAATTTGAAGAATCTATCCAAGAGCAAATCACAGAGGCGGCTGATGCCGCTGATGTAATTCTAGTTGTAGTTGACAGTACTATGTTTGTCAGTGACCAGGACAGATTAATTGCTAAAAAAGCCCTAAAAAGTAAAAAACCTGTCATTTTACTAGCAAATAAAGCTGACCTAAAAGGTAGTCTGCCAATTGACGAATTCAAACGACTTGGAATCAAACAAATCGTCCTAACAAGCGCTGAACATAATCAGGGGATCACAAATACACTAGATGAAATAGCTGGCTTAATTCCCGCAAAAAGCGAATACACACCAGACGATATTCTGCGAATATCACTAATCGGACGTCCAAATGTTGGAAAAAGTTATTTATTCAATACTCTAGCTGGCAAACAACAAGCAATCGTCGCAAATATCGCAGGCACAACCCGTGATGTTAACCGCGTTTCAATTAGATATGGCGACAGAGATGTTCAACTACTGGACACAGCCGGTATTAGAAAACCAGGCAAACAAGAGGTAGGAATTGAAAAATTTAGCGTCCTTCGCAGCCTAGCAGCAATCGAAGAGTCAGACGTATGCCTACTACTAATGGACGTCAATGAATTAAATACGGGGCTTGATCAACGAATCGCAGGCATTATTGACGAAGCAGGCAAGGGTATGGTAATCGTCGTTACGAAATGGGATAGCGTAGAAGGCAAAGATGCATACACTAGGGATGAATTAGCCCCATCGATTGTACGTACCTTTGATTTTACTCCTTGGGCGCCATTAATTTTCACCAGCAGTTTAACTGGGCAAAATGTCACAAAACTATTCGACTTAGCCCTTGATATCGACTCCAGGCGTAAACAAACAACTAAAACACGGGTTTTAAATGATTTACTTCAAAAAAGTATTCAGACTCATCCGCCAGCTGGCCTCAAAAATACTCATCCAAAACTACGTTATATGGTTCAGACAGATACCACGCCACCCTGGTTTGTAATTTATGGATCTAACCTAAAATATCTGCACTGGAGTTATAAAAGATACCTCGAACGGCAACTTCGACAAACATACGATTATACAGGCACCCCAATTAAATTTAGTTTCCGCGACGAAAAACAGATTAAAGCAAATCGAGAAAAAGAAAAGCTCGAAAAAACCAAACCGTCAAAAACCTTAAAAGAGCTATAATAGAATGGTCGTGATTACCGTTACGCCTAAATCAGAAGACTGTGGCCATTTGTGGCCAGCCGAACGCTACAGGATGCCACGGGCACCTGTAGAGTGTGCTGTTGAAATTAGCGTGACGATAACTTTGCCTATAAAAGGAGAAAAACTATAAAACTAATTTTCGCGCAAGGGAATCCTGAACCACAATATTCTGGTATCAGACATAATGTTGGTTTTATGGTTTTAAACGAAATTGCTGAAAAAAATGATGCTAAATGGGCAGAAAAATCAAAATTTCACTCCGTAATAACAGAATTAAATATTGACAATAAAAAAGTTATGTTAGTAAAACCAACAACTTTCTATAACGAAACCGGTTCAGCTCTTCGAAAAATAGTTGATTTCTACAAAATTGATACCAAAAATGATTTGTTGGTTATTCATGACGATTTAGCATTGCCGTTTGGGACTACTAGAGTTCGAAAACAGGGGAATGATGCCGGAAATAACGGTATCAAATCAATCAACGCCCATATCGACGAAAATTATACTCGTATCAAGGTCGGTATATATAATGAGTTGCGTGAGCATATGGACGACGCCGATTTTGTATTGGCGAAATTCAACGCTGACGAATCAAAACAACTAAATGAAACCATTATCCCTCACGTGGTCAAATTAATTACTCAGTTTTGTGATAATTCACTCGAACACACTAGTTATAAAACTATTTAAAATTAAAAGGAACCCTGGATTAGGGTTCGCTTAGTGGCGGTAGGCCAGTCGTGAAACCAGGCCTACCGCCACTCTTCGACAAGAAAAGAAATACACGCAGAATAGCGCTGTCTGGCAACTACTTACCTGCGTGGAAACGCTTCCACTCTTCATCGATCTCATCCTCATGCTCCCATCTGGGGAACAGCTTGAACAAGATCGGGTCGAACATGCCCTGCCAGAGCGCGTTTACCAGGATCGTCTCGAACACTACGATACTTGCGAAGGTAGCCGCAACCCCCTCTGTGAACCACAGGTGGAGGAGGTAATAGCTTGGCACAGCTACCAGTCCGGATATGCACAGTGTCATCATCAACAGGGCTGTGTTCGCATCACTGGCGTAGGGGTTGAAACTCCACATCCGCTTGCTGATATACCACGCCGAGCACCACCAGGCGACCACAATCGCCACGGCGATGACCCAACGCAGTTCGTGCGTGAACGGCATCGTAGTTCCTTTCCTAGATTTGTCGGTACAACTCTGATATTTTCATATCATGTTATTCGTATAATAGCATAATCAGTATTTTTTGTCAATATTAATAAAAAAGCGCCCTCAGTAAGGGTGGGCTTCACTGGGGGCGCAATTTTACCCTTTAACCCACCCAGAGGGCAAGCGTAACTATCTCGATAATACGCAGATGTTCGCTGGTTAAAGGGGTTAGTGTACATGCAACGCTGCATAATAAATTATGCTATCCTTAAGGGTGGAGGGTAATCTACCTTAAAAACACATTGCATGTAGTCTAACATAAGTTAGAATAGGGGGTATAAGGTGCGTTTGGTTAATCTCGCAATATAACCAATCGATACTGATATTAGCACTTATTTGACATAAAGTCAATACTTTTTGAAATAAAACTTATGAAAATCAATGAAATATCACCCCTTGACAGTAAATACCTTCAGATTATAGGTACTATTGCAAAATGCCCTAAAAAGTTATATTTTGTTGGTAAATTACCAGAAAACCGTTTACCATCCGTCGCAATAGTTGGATCACGTAAGCCAACGGCTTATGGTAAAGAGGTGACATACCAATTAGCGTATGATCTGGCCAAAAAGGGTATTATTGTAATTAGCGGATTAGCCTTTGGGGTTGACGGGATAGTCCACCAGGCAACGCTTGATGCAGGAGGCATAACGATTGCTGTCCTGGCTAACAGTGTTGATTTTATATATCCATCTACGCACAAAAATCTTTCCAAAGTGATAATTAATGGTGGTGGAGCAATAATTAGCGAATATGAACCACATACCGAGGCTCGTAATTTTCAGTTCTTAGAAAGAAATCGCATCGTAAGCGGCCTAGCGGACGCAGTAATTGTCACTGAGGCAACAACTCGAAGTGGAACTCTATCGACCGTTACGCACGCCCTAGAACAGGGTAGGGAGGTTTTTGTTGTCCCTGGTAATATAACTAGCCCCTTATCGGCTGGATGTAATAACTTAATAAAACAAGGGGCGCACCCGATTACTTGTTCAGAAGATGTGCTAGAAATTATTTCCCCGGATTTATTACGACCTCAATCGTCACTTGCGCTTGGTTCAACACCCGAAGAATCAAAAATAATAGAACTTATCCAATCTGGTGTACGTTGCGGCGATGAATTACAAATACAATCAAAAATTGAGGTGATTGAATTTTCAAAAACAATTACGACCATGGAACTTACAGGGGTTATACGTGCCCTCGGTGGAAATCAGTGGACTTTACGATAGTCGGGTTTACAAACATAAATTAGTTGCGTAGTATAAAGCATTGTCTATGAGTAAAAACTTAGTCATCGTCGAATCTCCAGCAAAGGGGAAAACTATCGAGAAATATCTTGGAAGTGACTTTAAGGTGCTTTCAAGTGTTGGACATATCCGTAGCATTATTAAAAAGTCGTCTGACGGATCGCCTCCAATTGACACTAAAAACGACTTTAAAACAATTTACGAAGTTGATATAGATAAGAAAAAAATAATTTCTGAACTTAAAAAGGCAGTTAAAGTCGCTAACACAATCTGGTTGGCAACTGATGAAGACCGCGAAGGCGAAGCCATCGCCTGGCATTTAGTCGAAGTGTTAAAACTTGACCAAAAAACAACGAATCGCATTGTTTTTCACGAAATAACAAAAAGTGCTATTGAGGAGGCAATAAAAAATCCCCGAACGATCGATATGAGCTTAGTCCAAGCACAACAAGCCAGACAAATACTGGACAGGTTAGTTGGGTTTGAATTATCGCCAGTTGTTTGGCGAAAAGTCCCTGGCGGAAAATCTGCAGGCCGCGTACAATCTCCAGCCGTACGTTTATTGGTTGAACGCGAAAAAGAAATAGAAGCGTTTAAAGGTTCGTTCTCATTTAAAATTATTGCCGAATTTATCCATGAAGGCGATTCTATAAAAGCTGAACTTGCTAACAAATTTGATACTGAAGGTGATGCCCAAAAATTCCTTGAAAGTTTAATAGATTCAAATTTTACGGTTACCGATATTACTACCAGCCCGTCTACTCGCAGCCCAAGCGCACCGTTTACTACTAGCACTTTGCAACAGGACGCCAACAGCAGACTAGGTTTTGGATCCAGGGCAACTATGTCAAGTGCTCAAAAACTCTACCAAGACGGAAAAATCACTTACATGCGCACAGATTCGGTAACCTTGAGTGGTCAAGCTATCGCTATGTCAGCAAATTATATCAGTAAAACGTTTGGCGAAAAATATAGCCAAGTAAGAGCCTTTAAAACAAAAAGCGCCAATGCCCAAGAGGCACACGAGGCAATACGCCCAACAGATATATCGCGCGAATCGGCCAGTAATAATGAATATGATCAAAAATTATATGACTTAATCAGACGTTGCACTTTGGCCAGCCAAATGACCTCGGCTAAACTGGAAAAAACCGTAATCACAATAAAAGTCAAAAAAGACGACCAAGAAGGCAAACATATATTTGAAGCCAAAGGCGAAGTAGTTCTTTTTGATGGATTCTTGAAGGTTTATGGCGGAAGTAAAAAAGATGCCGAGATTCTTCCTAGTGTAAGTTCTGGAGACAACTTAAAGCTTGATTTTGCAAATGCCAAGCAAGTTTTTGCACGTCCACCAGCCCGCTACACCGAAGGCAGCCTAGTTAAAAAATTAGAAGATTTAGGTATTGGACGACCATCAACATATGCGACTATTATAAATACCGTTCAAGTTCGCGGGTACGCTAAAAAGGGCGAAAACGAGGGGACTCCGCGTGAAGTTATTACATTAAATCTGAAAAACAGTTCGATATCTCGTGATATTATTACCGAAAAAACTGGTTCTGACAAAAGCAAACTAGTCCCAACCCCCTCAGGTGAAGTCTTAAGTGATTTTTTATTAAATCACTTCGAACCAGTCGTCGATTACGATTTTACAGCCAAAGTCGAAACTGAATTCGATAAAATAGCAACCGGATCCCTCGCAAGAAATACTATGTTGGATGAATTTTATACACCTTTCCATAAATTGATTGAAAACTCGGACGAAATTGAACGTAGCACTGTTGCAAAAGCTCGCGAAATTGGGGTTGATCCGAAATCCGGCAAGCCAATTTTAGCTCGTTTTGGCAGATATGGACCAATGATTCAACTCGGCAGCAGTGAAGACAAAAATGATAAACCACAATTTGCCCCGATGCCTGCTAGTAAAAAAATTGAAACTGTAACACTAGAAGAAGCTCTCCACGCTTTTAAATTACCCAGAATGGTCGGGAAAACATCAAACGGAGAAGATATCAAGGCAAACACTGGACGATTTGGTCCATATATTCAAATAAATAAACTGTTCGTAAGCATAAAACCGCTTGATCCGCACACGATTACACTTGAACAAGCGCTTGAGGTTTATAGCAAAAAACTTAAGGCCGAAGCCGAGAAAAACATTGCCGACTTCGGAAATGGGATTAAAGTCCTAAAGGGACGATTTGGTCCATATATTACTGATGGGACAAAAAATGCAAAAATACCAAAAGAAATTCAACCAGTTGACATTACCCTTAAGCAGGCCAAAGAACTATTAAAAGCAACCCCCGTTAGAAAAAAGAAGCGAATAGCAAAAAAAGTTAAATAAAACCCCATGCCACTATTTACAAGTCATGTCTATTTCATGGTATAATTAGTGCAGTATACATATTGTTTGACATTATAAAAATAATGTTTTATAATGAAAAGTAGATTTATATAAAAACTGTTTCTGAAGTGGGCGGAAAGAAAGAAGTGGCATGAGCAATACGACAGAAAATGAAAAACCAATCAACTTATCGACTAATATTGACGACATATTGAAAATAATTGACCAAGAGCGCGAACGTGAAATTATTACACGACGTTTTGGATTGTATGACCGTAGAGAGACCCTAGAGCAGATTGGCGAACTCTTGGGCATTACTCGTGAACGCGTCCGACAATTAGAAAAAGCTATTTTAACTAAGTTAAAGGCAACTACTGAAAGTGGTAAATTTGTATCAATAAATAATATTGAAAAAACAATTATTCGTGAGCTTTCCGAAATGGGTCGCGTCGCTAGAGTACAAGACCTTACAGATAAATTGCTGGGGGGTACTAGCAATCAAAAAGATCGCTCTAGGGTAGCATTTATCGCCGAGCTCGCCCCAGGGCTATCTGTTGTTGATCAAAACGATAATTATTTCCAAAGTGTTGGAATCCGTGATTATGGTGATACTAAAAAAATCCGCAGCGAAGTTGATAAAATTGTTTCTGCCATTAAAAAACACGGCGAACCACTAACAATAGAGCAGCTTCATGAACAACTTTCATACGAACACCCAAATTATGTTCGTGCCTTGGCTAGTATTTCAAAACTACTTGCTCATTTGGGAAATAACTGGGGCTTGGTTAAATGGCCAACTGTAAACCCAAAAAATATACGGGACAAGATTTTCGTAATTTTAACTAAAAATAATAAACCAATGCACTTTTCTGAGATTGCTGAATCCATTAAAGACAGTAGTTTTAAGCGCAAAGACGTTACAACTCAAGCAATCCATAACGAACTGATTAAGGACAGCCGATTTGTACTTATTGGACGTGGTATTTATGCTTTGGATAGTTGGGGATTTGGAAGAGGTACAGTTGCTGATATTATTGCTGAGGTTCTTAAAAAATCAGCAGAGCCACTCCACCGAGACGAAATTGTAAAAAGAGTTCTAAAAAGTCGTCAAGTCAAAGAAACTACGATTTTGTTAAATTTGCAAAGCAAATCTCAATTCAAACGCGTAGCAAAAGCTACTTATGTGTTCGAACCTTCATCATAACATTGCCAAGTTGACCGCCTAATGAGACAATAAAGAGTAATTATGGATATATTGTTGTCTGTTATAAATCTAATTTTGCAATGGTATATATGGATGCCAATTGTGCTTATTTTGGCATTTTTAACGTGGCGAAATTATCGTCAAGTCGATGACGATATTACTACCACCGAAAGCGACCTCCTGGTATTAGAAATACCTAAGGCCAACGATAAAAGCGAGTTGGCAGCCGAACAACTTTTTGCAAGTTTACATGGTATTTTGCGCGACAAAGAAGAATTAAGGTTGAATAGGGGAACCCAAGAACACCTCAGTTTTGAGATGGCATTGATTGACGGCCAGATTCGCTTTTACACGTGGGTTCCAAAAACTCTTAGAAGTTTTGTCGAGGGACAAATATATTCTCAATACCCAAGCGTACAAATTCGAAAAGCTGACGAAGACTACGTTGTTCACAAAGACAAACATAGCGTGGTCTATTCATCGGAGATAACATTTATTGAAAACGAGGTGTTGCCGATAAAAACTTTTCAAAATTTCGAGGTTGACCCTCTTGCTGGTATAACAGGGGCACTTGCTAAGCTTGAATCAACCGGAGAAGAGGTTTGGATACAGATTCTTACCAGACCCATTGAAGATAATTGGCATAAGACAACAGATAGATGGGTAAAATCAGTTAAAAAAGGTTCGGCATTATCAATTTTTGGCAATAATGGAAGTTTAGTTTGGCTCGGTAACCTATTAGAGGCACTCTGGAAACCGCCAGAGCCGGGCAAGGGGAGTGACACTGTTAAGGAATTATCAGAACGGGATAAAACTCGAATATCAGAAGCCGAGAAGAAAGCGACAAAACTTGGATATCAAGTGAAAATTCGTCTTGTTTACCTGGGGGAAAGCACAGCTAACGCTCATTTACGCATGCAGGCAATCGTTGGCACATTTAAACAGTTTAATAGTACGAATTTAAATGGTTTTAAAATGTCGGGAACTAGTTTTAAAAAAGAAGATATAGCAAAATATCGAGCTCGTGAATTTAATAACATCGGTTTTATTCTAAACATCGAAGAGTTAGCTAGTGTCTTTCATTTACCCCATACCAATGTCGAAACTCCAAACGTAGTCTGGGCAAGCAGTAAAACTGCTGAGCCACCCTCTAAATTGCCGATCATTACTGGAAACAATGCTGTCGACGAAAATATTAGCGCATTTGGAATGACTAACTTTAGGGGAGTTAACCATCAGTTTGGTATGCTTCGGTCTGATCGTTCGCGTCATATTTACATTATTGGCCAAACCGGTGCAGGTAAGACTGGTACGTTGGCTTTACTAGCTTTAAGTGATATTTTTCATGGACATGGTTATGCTATTATTGATCCGCACGGAGATTACGCGGTTGATAATATGCGCTTTATACCCGGCAGTCGCCTTGAAGATGTCGTCTATTTTAACCCGGCGGATACGGCATTCCCGCTTGGTTTTAATCCCCTTGAAGTAACAAACCCGGATCAAAAAAGTAATATTAGCTCAGAGGTTATTGGCGTATTAAAACGAATGTTCGGTGAGTCGTGGGGACCAAGACTTGAATATATTTTACGGTACACAATTTTAGCCCTCCTTGATAGACCCGAAACAACAATGTTGGATATAACCAGAATGCTAACTGATAAGAAGTTTCGCGAAGAAACCCTAATTTATTGTCAAGACGCAGTTGTTTCGAACTTTTGGAAAGTAGAATTTGCAAGCTGGAACGATAAATTTGTAGCCGAGGCTATTTCGCCTGTACTTAACAAGGTTGGAGCCTTCACGGCCAACCCAATTATTCGAAATATTATTGGACAACCCAAATCAACTTTCGATATTCGCAAGATAATGGATGAAGGTAAAATTCTAATTGTTAATCTATCGAAAGGACTAATAGGTGAAGATAATGCATCAATCCTAGGTTCATTTATAGTAACAAAGATTCAGCTTGCTTCAATGAGTCGCGGAGATATAGAGAGAATTGAGGATAGGCGTCCGTTCTATTTGTATGTTGATGAATTCCAGAATTTTGCAACCGATTCATTTGCAACAATTTTATCCGAAGCTCGTAAGTACGGCCTAAACCTAACAGTTGCAAACCAATACATCAGCCAAATGAGCGAGACAGTACGTGACGCAGTCTTTGGTAATGTTGGAACAATGATTTCGTTTCGCGTATCTGCCGATGACGCACCAATCCTCGCAAAACAATTCGAACCCCAATTTGAACCAACCGATTTGTTGCAGATGCATAATCGCAACTTTGTAATTAATATGGTAATAAAAGGCGAAAAAGCACCTGCCTTTAACGCAACCACCTTAACGTTGCCAACCCCTCAGATAGACAACACTGGTCGTATTGTCGAAAATACACGTCGTAATTACAGCCGTAGCCGTATAGAGATCGAACAAGAGATTTCGCAAGCTATAAAACCTATCGGTCATCAGACAACAAAACCAAAAAAGCATGACATAAAATGGCCACTAGGAATTAAACCTGTTATAGACGAAACACAGACGATAGCAACAGAGAAGTCAAGTGGCAATAACACCGGGCTAACAGATAAAAGCACAAAAACTAAACGTAAAAGAACACGTTCTCGCAAAAAAAAGTCTTCTGAGCCTATATCTGCTGGATCAACCAACAGTAAGGGCGATACCTTAAAAATAAGCCATTAAATCTATGGCTACTGATATTATAGAAGTATTACGTTAACTTTATTAGAAACAAAATAAAAAGTAAGAACGAATATAGAACATACTAAAAATCAATAAAAATTTATATTATTTGAAAACGTAGTAACAGGCATTTTATAAATAAATATTCCAGAAATAATGTTTAATGAAATACATTATGAAAGACGATAAAAACAATGGACGTACAAAACAAAAATGTACCGACGTAATATGAAGGTAGTGCATAATAATGAGGATTTTTCATGCAAACAATGCATACATAGAATCATGTTTGTGATATATGCTTAACGTCGCACAATATTCCTTTTACGACATGCTAGTTATAAAGATAAGTTGACATATAACACATCTATAATACAGCTTTAAAGTGGTATATATAGATAAATTAGGGGAGAACTCTATTCTCTCATCGTGTTTAAGTATCATAATCTTATGTTTATATTTTAATTTGTATTTGCAAGATTATAAGTACATATATAAAGTGCGATATTAGTTCGTGAATACTATTTAAGGTACTTCCTGTATTTTACATGTTTGCTTTTCCACAGACATGTTATGTATTATTAAAGTACTACACTATTCTCGCCTAGTTTTGAATATTTGCTTTTTTCATATTATGATATTAAAATATGCTTTTATTATAAAATACAATATTATTATATAATCGAACACAACTAGAACACAATCTGAATGGGGTGGGGATACCTTGTTTTAATATTTATAAAAAGCTTTTCCACCAACTCTTACGTCAATATATTTTGGATGTTCGTTGTGTCGATTGAAATACTTCACCGCCGAGACCATGTCTTCAACCTGCTCCCCTGCTGGACGATCTATAGATAATTTAACTAAATAGTTTCCCTCTTTTAGTTTTACTTCAAGTTCTCGTGTTGTATCAGAAGGCAGAGCAGCCTGTGTGACGGTGTATTTATATGATTTTGAAAGTGCCACTACCTTACCGACAAAACTTAAAAATCGATTACTGACAATTGCCGTTGTACCTACCTTTAATGTTATCCCGCTATTGTCGACAATTTGTACAGAGGGATTTGAAAAATAATTTTTTTCAAATGGAACCCCTCTCGAGTCTACATAATATTGCTGATTATTTATTTTCCATCCAGCCACTGGCTCTCTCATTGTAATTGAATAATTAGTTTTACCTAACCCAATTGCACTACCCTGTTTCACATTCAATACTTCTGGAAGTTTTGATGATGCGTAATTGGTTAATGACAATTCATCCATAAAAAATACTAATCGGCTCATGGGATTAATATCAAGATAATTCTGAATGACATTTTCGTATGTTTTTGAATCTATTTGTTTAAGTGTGTCAGTATTTGATAAACTTACACTAATAGACGCCGTAAAATTATTAATCAAAAGCCAGATTGGGATTGCCGATAATATAACCAGTAAAAAAATAAAGGATATTTTACGTCTTTTTATTGATAGCGAATGTGCATGAGCCCTTGGTGATTGAAAATCAGTTTTGGTATTTGTTGCCGTTAAATGGCTTGATGTCGTACCTATAATTGTTCTGTTACGTTTAAAAACATTTGATTTTTCTTTGTCTAGATTCTTGTCATCCAATCGTCTTTTGGGAATGTCTGATTTTTTTTTGTTAAATATCCTCATATTAACCCTATTTAACACTTGAAATTATCATATCTGCTACGTCGCTTGCTGCATCGGGTTTTGAAAATGATAAAAATTTATGCGCCATCTTATCGGCACCTTTTGGATTTGTTAGAATATTTTTTATTTCGTCTATTAATATTTGAGGGTTGCTTATCATCTCGTCTTCTCCAATAACTACCACTGCTCCAGCATTTTTATAAACATTCGCATTCTTAATTTGATGGCCACCAGTTAATTTTGCGTTTGGTATTAGTATTGTCGGCTTTGCAAGTGAGGCCAATTCCAAAATAGTCGTTGCCCCAGCCCTTGCAATAACCAAATCAGCCGAGCCAAGTAATAATGCAAAGTCTTTTGACACGAAAGGATAAAGTTGAAAATTTTCATTGTTTGGCGGTGTTAATGCACGAAGTTCATCATACTGTGAATCACCCGAAATTAAAACTAACGAACCCATTTTCAGTAATTTATCAAGCACTGTGATTATCGTATCATTGATTCTAGTTGCCCCAAGTCCCCCACCAGTAACTACTATTAGTGGCTTCTTATGACTAATCCCCCACCCTTCACGAGCAGACAAGCGTTCAGCTTCGGAAAATTTATGATATTTCTGAGATATAGGAATGCCAACGTAACGCGTTTTTTTCGATGGATAATTATAGTATTCAAGCGGCGCCCCGGTAGCTATTTTTATTGCCCACTTTCCAAGAATTCTATTTGTAAGTCCCGGATGCGTATCTGAATCGTGCACAACAAGTGGGATATTTAGAATATATGCCGCAACACCTACAGGCAAACAGACATACCCGCCCTTTGTGAATACGACATCAGGTCGCCAAATAATTAGTTTTATGAGGCTCTGCAAAAATCCAGCAATTACTAAAAAAATATCTCTTACATTTTTTAGAACTAGCGACGGCCATAGAATTTGTCGTAACATTGAAACGTGATGGTATCTTCGGAATTTTCCAGCGTAAATAGTGTGGACTTGAATATTATTATCAAATTGTCCAATTAACTCTTTGGCTTGTTTAGAAAACCTTTTATCACACCAAAACCTAATTTCCGAGCGAGGACGTTTCTTTTTAATTTCGCGTAAAACTGCTACGACTGGAGTGACGTGACCGCCCGACCCCCCGCCGACTGCCAAAATTTTCATTTTGCGCCTCCTTTAGTTTTGATGAACGAACCGTATAGTGTGACAACTGAAATACTAACCCCAAAGCTGCAGCAATAAACAACATGCTTGTACCACCAAAACTTAGTAATGGCAAAGTGATTCCCGTTAATGGAAAAATACCTATCATTGAGGCAACATTTAAAATAACATGGGCAGCAAACCAACCAAAAACACCAGCAATCAGCAATTTTAACCTGTAATCTGTCAGATGATCCATAATTTTAAGTATCCGCATAAGTAACACCAGAAATAATGCCAAAATAACCACCAATCCAACAAAACCAAATGTTTCACCCATAATAGCAAAGACTGAATCGTTGATTGCCTCTGGCAAATAGCCTGTTGCCTGCACGCTGTTACCTATTCCCACACCGAACAATCCACCTGTACCAATTGCAATTTTGGCATGTTCTATATGATAACTATTTGGGTCACTAATCGAAGTATTATCACCTTTTATATAAGTTATAATTCGGTCAATACGATGGGGAGAACTAACAATCAAAAGTAGCCCGATAATTAATATTGAAAGTAATAATATTACACCATTTCGCTTGTTAATTCCCCCAACAAATAGCATAGATGCAATTATTCCAACTAGTGCAATACCTGTACCTAAATCTTTTTGAATAACAATAACAAAGAGCATCGAAAGGACGGTAATTATTATAAGTGGGACAAATGTAGCGTTAAAATTATTTATTTCACCCTGTTTGGCTTTTCTACCTAAAAAACCGGCAGTAAAAATTAATATAGCAAACTTTAAAAACTCGGCTGGCTGTAAACTGCCTAACGCTCCAAGGTTAAACCAACGAGTTGCCCCTAAAGTTTGTTGTGCAATACCAAGGTGCGCCCAACCAGCAATAGCTAATAATATACACGATCCGATAGCAATTAAAAATATTTTACCAGCATTTTTTGTCACCAGTGTATAAGGTATAATTGACATAACAAAAAATGCAGCCAATGCGATTAATAAACTTATCACCTGTTTAGTAAAGAAATACGTACCACCGTAGTCAAATCCGTAGGCATTATTTAAAACATTCGCACGTTGAGGTCCAATGGCATACATAACCACAAGCCCAAGCAACATTAAAAGCCCCATATAAAGAACAATCATATAATCAGGACGATGTCGGCGAATTAATGTGGCGTCACTATACTGAGCCTCATGAGAAAGGCTCGAAATATATCCGTGACGCCTACTTTTGAATGTCACTTTAGATACTACCCCCTGCCATAGCCAAAAGTACGCCTATAAATGCAGCCACAACTGAAATTATCCAAAATCTCATGGTCACCTTTGTTTCAGGCCAACCAGATGCTTCCAAATGTTGGTGTATAGGTGCCGAAACAAATATTTTTTTATGAAATATTTTTTTACTTGTAATTTGAATTAGACTAGAACCCGCCTCAGCTACAAAAACGATCCCTATAATCGGCAACAGAAACAGTATATTCGTTAACATTGCAACCACCCCTAGTGAAGTTCCGAGCGCAAAGCTACCAACATCACCCATAAAAAACCTGGCAGGATATATGTTAAACCAAAGGTAACTTAGTAATGCCCCAACAACCGTAAAACAGAATCCCGCTAAGAAAAGTTGTGATTGAAAGATTGAAATAATACCAAATGCCACATAGCTTATAGCTACTAACCCACCTGCCAAACCATCAAGCCCGTCACTAATATTCACAGCGTTGCTCGTGGCTACAACTGCAAACGCGAAAAGTGGGATTATTAACCATCCAAGCATTAAATCCCCGATAAATGGGACATTTATTGCAACTGCGCCAAGTTTTGCAAAGAAAAACCAACCTAAAATCAATCCGATAGCAGTAATCATAGCAAACTTTAACCCTGAACGAAGGCCTGCCACACCTGTACCCTGACCACGAACATTAATAATATCGTCTAGTAACCCTACGAATGCGCCACCGATAAGTGCTGCTACTGGCAACCACGTTTGACCCCTGTCCAGATTAAATATAAACGTGACAAAAGCAATCGCAGTTACAAATATTACACCAGCCATGGTTGGAATATTGCGTTTAAATTTATTTGCATGCAATTTTGTAAAGACCTTTAGCAGCTCCCCTGTTGTACTGGTAGTTCTTTGCCTTTTCCAAAACTTATACTTATACGCAAGCATCGTATAGGCGGGTGTCAAAAACATTGCCAACAGAAAGGCTCCCACACTGAATGTAAACGTCCTAGTAAGTTCGTGCGTCAAATTTAGTAATGTATAGTCATGCATATATTATCCCCTCGGTTGTATCTCTAAATAATTTAATATCCAATTAGAGATGTCAGTAAATATTGGCATGGCATCAAGATTCCCTTGAAATTCTCTATGATCACCAGATACCTGTACCATTATGACATATCTTGATATTTCTTCACTACCGCCATAGCCCAAATAAGTTGCTACAGTTTCATCGTTAGAATAAGTACCATTCTTTGCAACCTGAGAAGTCCCTGTTTTACCGCCAATATAGTACCCGGTCTTGTCGCTGTTAAGATAGGCCGACGTCCTTGCAATATGGGTCATTTGACGAACTTGATCAGCGGTTGATTTTGAAACTGATCTTGTTGGTTTTGATATCTTATTAGACACGAATACGCCATTTTTATCCACTGTTCCAGCTAAAACTGTTGGCTTATAATATTTTCCACCATTTACGATAGAATTAAATGCTGAAGCGACTTGAACCATAGTGGCATCTATCCCTTGCCCAAAAGCCATAGTTGCATATCTGACGGCGTTCCCTTGCTCTGTGGTTGGTGCGAATATCTTCCCCGTCACCTCCCCAGATACTTCAACCCCAGTTAATTGGCATAAATGAAATTTATTATAAAAATAGTCATACATCGTATCACGAGCTTGCCGATTAACGGTTTGACCATCGCCAAGACGTTCTGCAACAGTGACAAATCCAGTATTTAGCGACCAATTCATGGCATGTTGAAAAGTAATCGTACCAGTCTGACCAAGTGTAGCGTTAGAGATAGTTACGTCTCCGACATCTATATGGTCTGTATTCAAATATGTTGAAGTTGACGTAACTACACCCTTGTCAATACCCGTCGCCATCGTTAATGTTTTAACGTCAGAACCGGGCTCATATGGTGCTGAAACAATATTGTTATTAAATGCCGCACTATTTTTAACTTCGTTAAACTTAGCTGGATTGTACGTTGGTAAATTTGCCATAGCTAATATTCTACCGTTTTGCGGATTCATAACAATCGCACTAACTCTAGTTGCACCAGTCCGTTTTGACCCACTTGCAATTGCTTGTTCTGTATATGATTGTATATTTCGATCAATACTGAGAACAAGGTTGTCACCGTCAATCGCCGGTTTATCAATATTATTGTTCCCAATCGTCAGCGGGACATCACTAACATCTGTGACTGACTGAAGTAGACCATCTTTCCCTGTTAGTCTGCTGTTTAGTTTGTCCTCAACCCCGTAGCGGCCTACTCCTCCATAATCAACAAAACCTAACACCTGGGCTGCAAGCGAGCCTTCAGGATAAACTCTTTGTGATTCTTCTTGAAAACCAATACCTTTAAAATGTTTTGTTTTAATTTTATCAGCCTGTGTCCGAGTAATTTTTGTAGCCAAGACTTGATAACGAGTATCCTTCATATTGAGTAGTTTTTGCAAATTACTCCGAGCATTACCACCCGCAACCCGTTTAATCGTGTTGATAATCTTATCATTATCGTCAGTCATTGTTGGATCTGCAAAAACAGTATAAACTGTTTGGTTCATCACAAGTGGAACTGGAGTCTGTTTATCAAGCGCATATATAAATCCTCTTTTTGCAGGAATTGTAAGACGTTTTATCTGCTCTTTGTTTGCAAGTCCAGTGTAATAAGTATGTTGAATTACTTGTAAATAAAATAGCCTTATAACAAAAACTGCCATAAGACCAAATATTATAGTCGCTAAAATCTTTGAACGACTACCTTTTTGTAATTCCAGGTTCATAATTTTATTGTTCGGCGTATTCTGTCGAAGCCGGTGTTGCCATAGTTGAGGCAACATTGCTCTTTTTGACAGTTTCAAGCGCTGTTAATCTAGCATTTTCAACTTGTAAATCATTTTTCTGAGTGTTTAGATCAGCAATCTGACTATCAATCTTCTGTGTAGCATAGTCATAACCCGTTGCACGTGTCGCCTGGGTTAAATATATTAAACCTAGTACCGTGATCATAAGTGCAACAAGCACTGTATGTGCTACAGGACCAAGCTTGATACTTGAAACAAAGGCAACCGTATTTTGGTTACGAGACCAGTTTTGTTGACGACGGTTTGTAAATTTTTGTGTGTGTTGATATGACATTGTGATGGTATTATTTCTTTTTATTTTTTATTTTGGTGCCCCGCCCGAAGACGGGGCTGGATTTAGTATTACTTAATATGGACAGTGACTACTTGAGCTGTGTCCGAATACTGTACTGGAATGTGAATTGGCATGGTGTTTTGCCCTTTCTTTTTATGTTTGTTTATTTTTTCACTGCGACACGTAGCTTGGCACTTCGTGCGCGCGGATTGTGAACATCGTATGTACTCCCAGTAATTGGCTTTTTAGTAATAGGCAGAAATTCAGACTCAAATCCTGAGTCAAACTGATTTTTAAAATAACGTTTGACCAATCGGTCTTCGAGACTGTGAAAACTGATTATGCCAACTCGCCCGTCTGACTTTAGTAAGTCAGGCAAGAGTGGCAACAAGTCTTCGATTTGCCTTAGCTCATCGTTGACTGCAATCCGGAGTGCTTGAAAGGTACGCGTGGCAGGATGGATTTTTTTCCATTTACCACGATAGTTTTGTTTGATCAAATTAGCGAGTTCGTCTGTTTTAAGTAGAGGCCTATTTGCTACGATTACTTTCGCAACCACATTTGCAAACCCAATTGGTTCTTCGCCATATTGAGCGATGATACGCTTTAGTTCCTCTTCCGAGGCGTTATTGACTAGCATTTCTGCAGTTGTCGCCTGGTTTTGGTTCATCCGCATATCAAGCGGACCGCTATTTGTAAAAGAGAACCCTCGCTCACTTTGATCGAGTTGTGGTGATGACACCCCCAAATCAATCAAAACTAAATTAAATTTCTGACCTTCATTTATTATCTGCTTTGCGGCAGTAACAAAATCTGTATTCAGAAGCCTCACCCCCTTGTTCGATAATGATTTCAAGCTTTTTACGGCGTAGTCATCACGATCAACCAAGATTGATTCAGCATAATTACCAGCAATATCCAGAATTCGACTAGCATGGCCACCAAATCCAGCTGTTAGATCGAGATAATTCTCGCCTTTTTTAGGATTAAGTAGTTCTACAATCGATTCCATCAAAACTGGAATATGTAAAGATTTTTGTGGTGGATGTTCTTTGATACTCATTCGTCCCTATGATAACACGGGTAACGAGTCGAGATCACCTAACTGGTAGCTATAGCTGTTTGTTTTGATCGTGTTTGTTTTATTTATAAGTTGCCGAACAATTAACACAGTGATAGCTAAAAGCAAGTCATAATCTGTTTTTATTGTTCGGTTGAGAGACTTATGTGTGAGGTGGAGTTTTTTGGGAGGTGTGTTTTTTTGAACAAAGAACGCGGATTTTTTATATGGTTCCGTGGCCCACCGCCTAACTACCAGATAGCTGATCTCGAGAGTTTTCATCTTTTACTAAAATAGATTTTTAAAGAACGATTTACTTATATAACCTAAATATCTGCATCGGGTGACATTATACGCCAATATGCGCCCACCCTGATTGCAACTAGCCCACGACTAATCCCAGCATAATCAAGCAGGTGCTGCTCAATTGTTACTCGACCCTGTTTTTGATCAAGTTCTGCTTCAGTTTTGCCGCGCCTAAACCGTACGGTAAGGTCAGCTATTCTTTCATCAAAAATACTGCCCCCTAGCGACGGTTCGACTTCCCTATCCCAAACTTGTTTTGGGTATAGATGCAAGTACTGCCCGAAACCGCGAGTAAGCACAACTCCGCTGGCAAATTCATTTCGAAGCTCTGTCGGTATGGTTAACCGACGCTTATCGTCAAGCTTTCGTTCGAAATAATCTAGACCAGCCATATTCTTGTTTCTTCTTCGGCTCCGCTTAGGTTATTTTAATGTTAGTGGTGTTTGTTTTTTGGTGGTATTACCCACTTGTTTCCACTAGATTTACTATACTACCCACCATTACTCACTTCAACCCCTATTTAGTAATATCTCTGATTCCAATTAATAGTTATTCACAGTTTTGTGGATAAACGTTTATGCTAACAGATGTGGATTAAAACTAACGATAATATAACAAAAGTTAAAATTCGTAGGAAATTATTTCATCAATTTGTACAACACGTTTTATTGATTGTGAGATTTTTTTGTTTTTTACGACTTTATTTGATGCACCAGTAACCAGATAACCTCTTACTTTAGGAAGTAAATTAATAAAGGCTGAAAGTTTATCGTCAACTAGAACAATTTCTTTAGCCTGTCTCGATCTTTTATCAAGGAAAAAATCTTTTGGTATCCTAAAGATACCACTTGATGGGTCAAACCATTCGTTAATATATTCGCCCTTTTCACTCTTTGAAACAATAACTGCAGGAGTATTTTTTATACCAGCCCCCCTTATTTTCATTAATTGCCATTTTTTGTCGCCAAAGCTCATAATACAAAAATAACACTCTCTTGAGGATAGAGTGTCTAAGAATATTTTTGCGCCTGACTCTAGGAGTTTACTGGAATTAACAAGAGCACGCTTTAAATACATTTTTTCAATTAAGTCTAAGTCAACTGATTTATAATTATTTTTGATATATTCTATAGCACTAAACGTATTGCCCCTGCTTTCAACCTCTATTCGTATCTCGCTAAACGTTTGTTCATCAACAATTGATAAGTCATGAATAATCTCTCTTAAGAGACGAAAGCTTTCGTTAATATTACCAATACACCTATCAAAATCAATAACATAAAATGTATCAATTACATTCATTGGTCTCGTTTTTTACCTTT
This sequence comes from uncultured Saccharimonas sp. (SeqCode), assembly GCA_964531915.1. GTDB lineage: Bacteria > Patescibacteriota > Saccharimonadia > Saccharimonadales > Saccharimonadaceae > UBA1547. Next base: position 22,927 of record CAZHFQ010000013.1, read on the forward strand.
GTTTAATTCGTAAAGTTTGATTAATGCTCTTGCAACAGCATCTGCATCGTGTCGAATCAATGAACGATTTGGTAATAACTTATCAGCTTTATTTTTTGAAACCATTTTACCAAGAAAATTGCCTGAAATGGTTTTGTAAGATGCTTTTTTAAGATTATTTTTATCGACCTCTACTAAGAAGGCGTTTTCGGCTTCGTACCTTCGAGCTATCCCTTCCCCTGGAATTTGTTTATTATACAAAACATAGTCCAAAAAAAGAGCTCCTACAAACCTTTCAATTTCTTTTACGTGATCGCCGACAGTAAAATCTTCTGTTTGCCCATGTTTTGTTACCAGGTTTGATACGTATACGCATATAGCGTCGGTTTTCTGCAAAGCCTTGGCAATACCATCAATAACAAGCAGTGGCCCGAGAGATGAATACAAATCACCAGGAGCAATAATAACCATGTCTGCCCGTTCAATCGCGACTAGTGCTGTGGGATTTGCTTTTGCGGACGGTACTAGTGATAATGTCGCTTTCCTTGGGTCATACTTGAAAAAATCTGCATTAATCACGCGCTCTCCATGTAAAATAACACTTGCCTCTGGCCATTCCATTTTAAGTCGAACATTATCGAGCGTCGCAGGTATAACCACTCCGTTAACACGCAAAATCTCTGAAGCAGTCATTACTGCTTCACTAAAACTCCCCGTCATCTTTTCTAGTGCAGTAAGAAAAATATTTCCAAATGAGTGTCCGCAAAAAGTCCCCTCGTCAAAACGGTAGTTGAATAAATCACGTATTTTTGGAGAGTCGCTAAGAGCCACCAGACACTGTCGGACGTCACCAGATGGTAACGTCCCTAATTCATCACGAAGAATCCCAGTACTCCCCCCATCATCAACCATATTTACAATTGCAGCTAACTGCTTTGTGTGATTTTTTAAAGCCGAAAGAAGCGTAAAACTTCCCGTTCCCCCGCCAACAACGGCAATCTTGATATCATTTTTCTCAAATGGTTCATTCATAGCTAGCTCATTATACCAATATCTTCGCCAAAATGTTTTTTAAGTCGCATAATAATTGAGCCTTCGTGCCGCCCTAGAAGTTTACTTAACTTTTGTATCGTAACACCGTTTTGGAACTCTTCCTTCAAAAGATTATCTTGTTTATTGTCCCACGGCTTATAAGCGTTTGGATGAATTTTGCGCATTTTTGCTATCTTGTCAACCCAACTACTTGACTTCTTTTTGGTTGGTTTTTCTGTTACTTTCGAGTGTCGTTTCTTTGCATTTTCAGCTAAGTATTCATAACTTTTTGCGTCTTTTGACGCTTTTTGCCTTAACATAGAATCTATTACCTGTGCATCCTCGCTTACCCGTAAAGCCATTTGGTTTATCCCTGACAAATATAAACTGCGCAAATTTTTTACTCGGCTTAATGCAACATATCCCATACCCTCTACGAATGCTTTTCTTAAATCAATTTTGGCTGCATCTAGTGTCATACCCTGGGATTTATGCACCGTGATAGCCCATGCAAGTCTTAAGGGAATTTGGGTAATACTAGCCCTTTTTTTATCTCCATCGCGAAGTTCCCAAGTATCCGGCAACATCGTTACGACTTTACCATTTTTAAACTCAACGACTGGATATTCAGTGCTAGATTCAAAGTCAACTACAACCCCAAGACTACCATTAACATATTTCTTGTTAGGACTGTTTTTTACCGACATTACAAGCGCGCCTTTTTTTAGTCGTAATATTGAAGGCGCTAAAACTGATCGTTGCAACGATTCTACATAATTTTTTCCTCCGGTTGTGGTTTGTGTATAAAAAAGTTCGTCACCTTTTAGTAAATCCAACCTTTTATTATTTATCGTATCAACATCTATATTCACGGTGTGTAGTTCGGTAATAATTTCTTTATTTTCGATATTTTTGTCAATTCGATTAAGTAATTTTTCTGCATGATATCTTTTCAGTTCGCCGGCTCTCATTGAGTTTAGAATATCCAGAAACTCTTCATCGTCTTGACGATGTTGTTCATTTATATAACAAATTACAGGGTTAATTTCTTGCCAAATTTTACTGTTTACAACAAAACCTCCTGCTCGTGAGTCACCTCTATTAATTGGCGGAAGCTGAAAAAAATCACCACTCATGATTATTTGAATACCACCAAAAGGTTCATCTTTCTTTCGAATAATCCGACAAACCTCATCAACCATGTCTAACCGATAATCATGCAACATACTTATCTCGTCAATAATTAGTACGTCTGTTTTTCCAATAATTTCTCGTCTACTTTTTGATACATTATCACCAAATCCAGGATGAATTTCGTCTGATATGCCAATTCCGCTCCATGAATGAATTGTAGTACCACCAAGATGAGTCGCTGCAAGTCCAGTCGTAGCAGTTACAGATACGTGCTTGCCTTCATTTTTCGCTATTTTTATAAATTGGTTTAATACAAAAGTCTTCCCCGCCCCCGCCGAGCCAGTTAGCAAAACACTCTCTCCCGAAAGCATTACTTCGAGCGCTATCACCTGTTTCATTACTTTTAATTATACCCTAATAATAGAAATGTTTGCTTAGACTTTATAGTAAAAATTTTCCAGTTAGTCGCTCTTCACGCGCCTTATTTGCCCATTTATCTGCAAGCTCATTACTGATATTACCAACATGCCCACGTACCCAAGTAATCTTTACATCAGCCAATTTATGCAATCTACTAATTTCTTTGACAATGTCGAGGTTTTTTATTTCTCCGTTCTTTTTCGTCCAGCCATTCGACTCCCAACTAGCGCCCCATTTCGAAATAACATTAACCCAAAACTCACTATCGCTAAATATTTGGCATTTGTCGCCATCCGCATCACTTAGTGCTGCCATTATTGCGCGACCTTCCATCCTGATATTTGTTGACATTGGTTCGTGCCCAATAATTGCTAGTTCTATATCTTTTATAACAGCAAATCCACCGGGACCAGGATTAGGACTGCAGCTACCGTCAGTATAATAAGTTATCATCATCATCCATTCTACTATATCTTTATGCTTTACCGAAGTGTAAATAATAAATTAAGCTTGATATTAGCAAGCTTAAGCGCATAATAGAAGTATAAGGACAATGTGTCCATTTAAGAAGGAGATGGTATGGCAAAAGGTGCTTCTAAACCGAAAAAATCACTAAAAGTAAAAAAGCCTAAAAAAGCAAAGATTGCAAAATAGTTATATATTTAATTGGCAAATTTGTGAGCCATCTCGACAAGCTCTTTTAATCTACGTTGATTATGTTCCCTAGCCCCATGGAATGAAGCTTCGATGCCACTTGAAACTATAACTTCGTCGACTGTCCCTCCATACTTCACTATATCCTCAACCGAAATAGCACCTATCACTGCAAGAGGTTTATCGCCAGCAGATTCTTTCATGGCATTCAATTTTTCTATTCTTGATCCACTACCTAAAATTAGTTCTCCGCCAGTAAGTACAACATCAACTGAGTCCTTTAACCATTCTGTTTCGTACGTAGCCATCTTTGGATCCTCGGTATACGAGCCAGAGCGTTTCATCGCAACACCACCAACTAACCTGACACCACGCAGTAACGGTTCTTTACCTCTTAGTTCAATGGCATCAGATTTTTTTAGACCGTCCATACGCATTTCATCAATCAGCAGGGCTGATGGAGTTAGTGATGATTTTTCTTCTTTTAAATGCTTG
>CAZHFQ010000014.1:0-24473 GCA_964531915.1 uncultured Saccharimonas sp. (SeqCode)
CGTCATAAAAATTACGCCAAAATAAGTGGCGGATAAATTCGTCATCGAATCTGATATTATTAAATCCGACTTCAATCGTATCTGGCGTAAATACGTCATTTATCAACATTTTTGAAAATTCGGCCTCAGAATAACCTTCGTCTTGGGTCTGTTGTGGAGTTATCCCTGTCACCATCACGGCCTCAGGACTTGGTAAAGTGTCATCATTTAATTTGACCAGAATATTTACAGGTTCTCCAATCTGTTTTAGGCCCATATCCGTTCTAATACCTGCGAATTGCATAATACGGTCTTGGCGTGGATTCAATCCGCTAGTTTCAAGATCGTAAAAAAAGAATGTCTTAGTCATTAAGATTAATTATATACTAGTCAATATTTATTGTTCTTGAAATGTGAATTTACTATCACCAATTTGGATAATGCTGTCGCCTTCAGCCCCTTTACGACGCAGTTCGTGGGCAATTCCAAGTTTTTTCATAATATCACGCAGACGATTAACCCCTTCAAAATTGTCAAAATCGGTCTTTTTGGCAAATTTTTCAACTTTTTCGCCTTTTACTAGGAAATACCAGATATTTGTTTCTTCGTCTTTAATCTTTTCAACCGTCCAGCCTTCAAAAACTTTCGTACCCCCTAGTGTTATTGTCTCGATTTCTTCACTATTATCATCGTTAATCTCAGTTGTTTGACGAGATTTAGTAACTTTTTGACTCAAAACACGCAGTAATTCTTTAACACCAATATGAGCAACTGAAGAGATAGCAAAAATTGGCGTTTCCCACGTAACTTTCTTTAAATCATCAATTTGCATTTTAATAATATCATCATCCAACCCATCAACCTTCGTTAAGGCAATCACCTCTGGTTTACCACTTAAGTCTATTTTGTAATTAGCGAGCTCCCTGCGGATGGTATTGTATGTATTGACAACATCATCGCTATAGACGTCTATAAGGTGCAATAAGATCGATGTGCGCTCAACATGGCGTAAGAACGCATCCCCCAGGCCTTTGCCCTCACTGGCCCCCTCAATCAGTCCTGGGATGTCTGCAATCAAAAGACTAGTGTTATCAACGTCAGCAACTCCAAGATTCGGTGTAAGGGTCGTAAAGGCATAGTCAGCAATTTCGGGGAGTGCATTACTGACAACCGAAAGAAATGTTGATTTTCCTACATTAGGGAACCCTACCAAACCAACGTCCGCCAGTAATTTCAATTCAAGAGTTGCCTCAAACGTATCCCCAAGTTCACCTTTTTCAGCAATTCGTGGAGTTTGCCTAGTAGACGATTTGAAATGAGCATTGCCAAAACCACCATCCCCGCCTTTTGCGATAACTATTTTTTGGCCATCCTCTGTTAAATCCGCAATAATTTCATCATTTTTCCTAACAACCGTACCAATTGGAACTTTTACTACCAAAGATTCGCCATTTGCCCCATGTCTGTCCCTTTTTGAACCATTCACACCTGATTTACCGCGAAGTTCTGGTTTGTAACGAAAATCAACTAATGTATCTAAACCCCTGATAGCCTCGAATATAACATCGCCACCGTTACCACCGTTACCACCGTCCGGACCACCTTTTTCAACATAAATCTCATGACGAAAACTGACGGCTCCATCACCGCCTTTTCCTGCTGCTATAAATACATTGGCGGTATCGACAAACATATATGTTTACAATATAGCATAATCGCCCCTGTTTAGCTATTGGCATGTAGCTAATGGAATATGGCTCAATCTAATCGCTAATAGCCAAATTCTAAATTCCAATAGCTAGTCTAATGAATATAGAGGTATTGCCCAATATTTCCCTTTGGAACGATTCGGCCTGAAACTATATTATATCCGCCCCCAGCAACATAGGCATTCATCTCGCTAACACTGAGGTTTCCATTAGGAAGAATTGACTCGACAATTGCTACGTGCCCCCAGTCTTGGATAATCGCCCCAACACTTGGGGTTCCATTAACGACTAATCCATCGTTTCTTGCCCCCTGAGCCCAAGAACCTGCATTCCCCCAGTCAGCCCCTACCGGAAGGCCAAGTGCCTTTCGTCTGTTTGAGGCGTAAAGAGTACAATTACCATGTGAATAATTACCATCATCAGGAGTACCGTATGCAATAAACCATGTTTTTCCACCTACACCAGCACCGGTACCAGCGTAGCGATAGTCATTGTTAGTATAAGTTGGAGCAGCGTAAGGCTCAACATAACCTGGTCTTTCGTTTCCTGGAAGTGTACCACTTGGTAAAACAATATGGGAATTTGGCTTTAAACCACTAACCTCCAAATCGTTAAATAATATCAGTTGTTGCTTGTCAACTTTGTATTTAGAGGCGATTGATTCAATGGTATCCCCTGAGCTGACTGTATAAAGCACCCCGTCAACTGGTAAAATCCGAAGGACTTTCCCAACTGGGACGGCATCGGTTGTGAGGTTATTGGCCCATTTAATTGTCTCCTTAGAAACATTAAATTTGACAGCTAAACTGCCTATTGTATCATGGGCTTTTGCGGTATAACTTATGATTGATCGATTCGAAGTGTCTGCCCCGATAAGTTGAGGTTTATCAGCACCCGTAGTATCAGATTGCGAGAATTCATTTTTTGTCTGAGCTGAAATTGCCATGTTAGCAACAGACGTGGCAATCGGCAAATTCGCCGCTTTTGCTACGCTTGCGGCAACGTCGGTTGCAACTACATTATCGACTGAGGTTTGGTCAATTTGATTCGACGAACTTATATTCGAGGCATTAACAACCTCTGAAGTGTCCTTAGGTACATGATAGCCGATAAAAACTATTGCGATAATAAGCAAGAAAGTACTCGCATAAACAGCAATAACTGACGGTTTAAGCCTGACCCTCGTCCTAGAACGGGTTTTAGCTTGGGTTTGCTGTCTGTTGTAAATATTTAATCTTTGAGGAACCCTCAAATTAACCATTTTACGAATTTCAATTCTCCAGCCAACCTATATTACTATAGGGGCATCTACCTTACTTTGTCTTACTTCTCGCCAAGAACGGGGCACATTTCGACCTTTATATTATAATATTTAGTTCTAAACTGTTGCGCCCGTACGACATTTATTGGTAGGCTCATCCGTGATTCGTGTTACCCACCCGCAACTAAAAAATAAGTTGCACTAGTAGACGAAACCACAAATGTGCTGTTAGTCATTATACCTACCATTGCTTTTAATGTCAATCTATGGTTGACTATATTTGCCTCGTGTTCGTCGTTGGTTTTGGCAAAATATGTCACATCGTCGTCACCACTTAAAAAGTACAAATAATCACCGCTAGCTGGGTTTGCAACTGCTTGAAGTGCTGTAAACCCCGGTGTTGCAATTGGTCCTGGGGGAAACCCCGGGTATTTGCGGGTATTATATGGTGAGTCAAGGGCTGGATCACGGGCAACACCTGTCTTATCGGCAATATACTGATACGTGACGTCTGATCCAAGCATCATACCTTTTTTAAGCCTTGAATAAAACACCTGAGCAACCTGTTTTTGATCGCTAGCCTTATTCGCTTCGCGTTGGATAATCGATGCCAATATTATCCCCTGATATAAATTCAAATCATGGTTGGCAAACTTTTTAATAAAATCGTTTTTTTGTATGACTGAATAAAATTCCGAAAAAGTACCATTTAAAATGTCTTCTACTGACGAACCTGCATCAAAATTATAGGTTTCCCCATAAACATACCCCTCTAAATCTGCGCTGGCTGGTTTTCCTGCAAACAATGGGCTATCATATGTTTTTCCAATGGCTGCCTGTATTTCTCCACTTGAAAATCCTGCTCTTTTTAAAACAGTTGTAACGTCTTGCTTTTTGGACTCGGCTTTATTAGAGTCGTCTGTTAACGTGGCTCCGGGATAAAATGTGATACTGAATTTGTCAACTGAACCATTAACAAAATGTTCAATAATTTGAGGCACTGTTTCGGCTGGTGATAACCTATATGTCCCAGCCTGTAATACATTATTCTTGCACGAAAGCCGAATATATACATCAAACGCCGTGGCATCACGAATGATTAATTCTTTTTTGAGTTGTTTACCTATCTGGGAAGATGAGCTGCCCGGAGGAATAGTAATTTTTTTTAACCTACTAATATCACTACCAGCAGGCGAAAGTTGAACTTTATACCACACTAAAACACCCATAATAATGAAAAGTATTACCGCAATCGTAATGGTGAAAATCAACAGTAAATTCTTATTAAATTTGCTTTTTTGGGGGATTTTTAATCCACTTGGTTGGCCATTAATCGGTTGTTGTTTATGATTTATTGGTTTTTCATTCATAATTTGCCTCTAAGTAATCTTGTAAAATTATTGCTGCTGCCTGAGCGTCAATATCGGCTTTGGTATATGGTTTGTTATAGACTGCAAGTTGCTGTTCAGCGAGGACAGAGGTCAATGACTCGTCTTGAAAAACAACATTCGACGTAATATATGACATTTTTTTTGAAAAATCTTCAACTTTTTTTGATTGTGCTGTTGGTTCACCTGATTGATTGCGTGGATAGCCAATTACTAGAACATCAGCTTTTTCTTTGATGAATATTTCAGCAATAGCCTCTATTTCACCACCGTCAACATCGATGGTTTCAAATGGTACAGCAATACGTATTTCGCTATCGCCAACTGCGACGCCAATACGCTTATCCCCCACATCCAAACAAACAGCTGTAGTTGACCTAGGCATTTGCAATATTGAATTCAACTAAGATTTTATTAATATCATCTGGAACAGTCCTAACCCAGAAATATGAGAACTTAATATCTACACTTTCAACACCAGTTATACCCTCTAAAGCCGATTGCACATCGCCATAATGTTTGCCCTTGGACTGATTTTTGACATCATTTTTATTGATGTTCGGTCCAATTTGTCCAGTTGTTTCGACATTTACAGTAGCGATTTTATTAGTATTATCGTAATTTAAAAGTTTGACTGTTTTAATACCATCTTCATATATTCGTTGGTCTTTGTTATCCCCAATTTGTTTATTAATTGAATTTTTTAAATATGCTTCCATCTCAGATTTAGAGATAGCAGTCACTGTAAATGTGGTTGCTGAGGTTAATGTAGCCTTTCCGGTAGCTTCATCGCCGACCGCAGGTTTTGAAACAGCAGCAGCTCTATTAATATTGAAGCTATCGCTAATTACAAGCTCTTCATTAGTAAATTGCTGAATGAGTTCTTGTTTTGTATCATCAGTTGGAAGATCCACCAAGGCTTGGCTAGCTTTTTGAACATCGGTCGCCGTTACAATGGTTATTTTACGACTAGAACCTCCCGCCATTTGGGCTCCTTCGGCTGATATATTCGGAAAATCTGACACATAAGACCTCGGCGACAAATTATAACTTGAGCCTACCTTAACCGCAGTAACGTTCACAGTTGCAGTGCCAGCTACGGGGTTATCCACTGTCCCTGATGCCCCAGGTATTGTAACTCTCGAATCTGATGAAAAATCGTATTGGCCGCTACTAAATATTGTACCTTCAGGGACAGAAACTGGACCTACTAATTCATTCGTTAAAGTCATAACACCGTTAGCTTTTTCCCCAACCAATTTAGTACCCGTAGGCGTAAAGTCAACACTTATATCCTTTTTAATCTGTTTTGTAATTGACTGGACAGTATTTGTACTTAAATCCGTAGGTGATGTACCCCCTAAGTTTATTGCCTCACTAACTGGTGCTGCTTCTGTTTTTGCGGTAATAATTATCTTTGCAGATGGCGCAAACCATATTGCCCAGACAAGAAATACGATTAACAAGATTGCTGCTGTTATTCCTAAGAAAAGCTTTTTTCTAAATTTAGAAAAGTTTGGTACTTTGATTTTATTTTTTTTAGAAGTTTTTGGCTGTGATTTATCTGATCCATCTGACGCTGGAGGTATGTATTTTGGATCCTCATCATCAATCTTAAGCGAACTGATATCATCAGCTATGTCACTCCCAGGTTTTTTATCTGCAGTTTTCGCTAACTCCCCAATGGGCAATTTAGCGCCATCAATAATGTCTTCGCCATCATCAATTTCAAGAGCGGCAATTTCGGCAATTTCAGGCTTACTTTGTAAGTTTTTTGCATATGGAATTTTGGCCGGAGCTGAAAGAGCAATTAGTGCTTTGTTATTTGTAATCAATACTAATTTTTTATCATTTTTTTCAGCCATACGAGAAAGTAACCGTAGATTTACCGCACTTTGTAAAACACCAGTACGTTTTGGAGGAACCAGAGCAACGACTTTTTCTGAACTAGCCTTTATCTTGCCGATAATTGCCGTAATGTCGTCTTCTGTATCGATGTAGATTATGTCTTTATTCATCCCGTTAGAACTCCCTCCAACGTATAGAAATGATTTTGATTGTTATTTGATTCTGTATTCATATTAGTTCTAACGGGATTCATGTTAAATTCTAAGAATTCGATTTAATTTTTCCTTGATGGTTCCACCTTCACCGCCGCCAACAATTGTATCATAGCCAACCCTAAGAAGTCCCATAGCCGTAATGAAAGTATGGTCATTTGCAAGACCTGTTAAATCGTTAATTCCAACAACTTCTGATGGGTGAATGTGATGAACTGTCGGTTTTTTCGTGAATGGTAAATCGGTATGCCAGTCTTGTTTTTGCAGGGCATCAATTAATCTGGTTAGGCTAGACCCGCCACCGCATAATAGGATACGATTTGGTAAATGATCAGCTGAATTAAATTCTGATAAGGCCAGTTCAACACCAGACAACCAAACTTCCAAAGATTTATCGATTGCTGCGTTCACGTCAGAAACAACATTTGCTTTAATTTTTTCATTATCAATATTTACTTTAAGTTTCTCGGCGTCATCATATGGAATATCCAATTCCCCAGCAATTGTGCGAGTAAAGCTTCGCCCGCCAATTCCGAACATCTTGGTCCCTTCGACACCACCATCATCAACTACGGCAATATCAGTAGTGCCGCCGCCAACATCGGCAAGAATTGCTGTAAAATTACTGTTGGCATCATTGCCAAGTACACTTCGGCTAACCGCAAATGGTTCGGCTGCAACCGCTAGAAGTTCTAGGGATAGTTCTTCGGCCACTCTTTCTAGCGCACCAATATGGACCATTGGCGCAAAGGCTGTATAAATCTGGACAGCAACATCGTGCCCCTGAAACCCAATCGGGTTACTGACTTTATAGCCATCGATGTGGATACTGACGAGCGCACTGTTAACTAATTTAATTTCGACATCGGTGTTACCAGTTTCTAAGGCAATTTGTTTTTGAGCCTTGTTTTGAGCACGCTCTTGGACTTTTTCAATAATAAATTCCATTTCGGATGTATCAAGAGGTCGGTCTGGCTGTGGTCTGCGATAACGAATTGTATTGGTAACCCCTTTGACTAATTCTCCAGCAATCCCAATTATTACTCGTTTTGCCTGAAGTCCAGCTTGATCCTCGGCTTCGGTTAGGGCATCTTCGCAGTTTCTAACCACTCCAGAAATATCCGCAATCGCACCAGAATGCATGTCGCTAACTTGCTGATGAGCCCGGCCAACACCGACAATATTTAAATCTTCTCCATCTAACCTAGCAATCAGTGCCTTAATATATTCTGTTCCAATATCCAGTCCTACGATATAATCGTTTGACGCGTTTTCTTTTCGCATACCCTTTAGTTTTTTGAATACCATAATTACATACCATTATATACTAACTGCGCTTATGCTCACAGTGAAATATTCTTTTTGCAAGCTGCTGTTACTTATCTTTATTCCAACAGCACACTCTACGTGTGACTACGTCAACACGTGGCGTTCGGCTAGCCGTAAAAAATACAAAAATCTATTGCAAAACTGCTTTGATACGACGGACACCGGCACTTGAGGATTCTTCTTTGGTAATTTTGAATTTTTTGACTCCGCCGTCGGCGGATTCGCCGAGTTCACCGGTGTGGTTGACATGAGGTCCGCCGCAAATTTCGTGACTGAATGGATTCTGCTTGTCGCCCACATAATAGACTTTTACCTTGTCGCCATACTTGCTGCCGAATGCGCCGATAGCACCATTTTTTAGCGCCTCTTCGGTGTTTTCCTCCTGCCAACTGACAGAGTAATCACTTTGGATTGCTTCATTTACGATTTGTTCAACCTTAGCAACCTCTTCTGGAGTAACTTTTTGATGATGAGTAAAATCAAAACGAAGCCTTTCAGGTGTAATATTTGCACCTTTTTGATGCACGGTATCGCCTAGAACTTGGATTAAGGCAGCGTCCAACAAATGTGCAGCGGTATGAAGTTTGGTTGTCATTTCACCAGAATCAGCAAGACCGCCCTTGAATTCACCGGCGGCTGCGGTTTGACTGCGAGCACGTTGCTGCGCCATTTTAGAATCAAATTCTTCGCACCAATTTTCGGATAATGTTGCACCTTGTTTTAAAGCTTCTTCTTGAGTAAGCTCGACCGGAAAACCAAAGGTATCATATAGCGTGAATAAGTCTGCTCCTGTCAAGAATCTGATAGGTAAAACTTTGGGTGTACTAGCTGTAGCCCCGAGACCCCAAATCGCCCCAGGATGAATATTTGCCTGAAAAATCGACTTCTTAAGTTCATCGGCAATTTCGGACAATCTTACTACCTCTCTTACTCCCTTAACAAGAGTCTGCCTGAAGATTTTTTCTTCACGCTTTAATACTTCGATTATTTCTTGTTCGCGCTCTAATACTTCCGGAAAATCGTTACGATACAGTTCAGCGATAACTGGTGCGATTCGTTCGCAAACACCCTGTTCGACGCCCAAATCCAATGCGTAGCGGATGGCGCGACGAAGCAAACGACGCATAACATAGCCTTGTCGTTTATTGCTTGGTACGACTCCGTCGGTTGCCAAAAATATCCCAGCTCGCAAATGATCGGCAATTACCCGCATTGCCTGTTGATTTTCTTCATATTTTTTACCACTTATCTCTTGAAGTTTTTCAATAATCGGCCACATTAAACTGATTTTGAAAACATCAGGACTATCCATACTGGCAGCCGAGATTCGCTCTAAACCGCCACCAAAATCAACATTTTTATTTGGAAGTTCGGAAAATGTACCGTCCTTATTTTTTATAAATTCCATGAAAACAGAATTGCCGATTTCGATAAATCGGCCACATTCACAGTTTGGATGGCAGTGTTCTCCATACTTTTTGTCGTGTTCTGTCCCGAAATCATAAAACACTTCGCTATCTGGACCGCCTGGTTCGCCGGCAGGCATTTCGTCGGGTTTTCCACTGCGGCTCCACCAGTTTTTCGACGAGTCATAATAGAATATTCGTCCACCATCTATTCCCTTTTCGTATCCATCAGATTCGTTGCCAATTTCAACAACTTTATTGTCTATGCCTTTTTCTTCGAAAAGTTTTTGCCAAATCGCAGCTGATTCTTCGTCTTTGACTACCCCCGCATCTTTGTCGCCGATAAAACACGTAACGTAAAGTTTGGTTGGATCAAGTCCGATTTCGTCAATCAAAAACTCAAAAAACCATGGCAGTTGTTCTTTTTTAAAATAATCACCAAAACTCCAGTTACCTAGCATTTCAAAAAAAGTTGTATGTCGATTATCACCAACTTCATCGGCATCTTCGGCCCGAAAGCAGGTTTGGCTGTCGGTTATCCTTTTTCCAGCTGGGTGCGGGTCGCCCAAAAAATAATTGACCAAAGGCTGCATGCCACTGCCAGTAAACAGGGTCGTTGGATCATTTTCTGGCACCATTGGAGCCCTAGGAATAATCGCATGTCCACGCTGATTAAAAAAATCTAAATATTTTTTCCTAACTTGGTTTGAGTCCATCCCGTTAAAATTTCTCCTATTCACTCATCGTTAATTAGCTAAATTGGATATTTACTCAACTCTATACGTCCCGCAAGTATGTTTAGAATTCTAACGGGATCCATATCTGCTGATTTTATCATTTTTTCAAGATTAGTTCTAGATAATAAATCTCCTGTCCAGAATTTAAAAAGTTCGTCCATTTAGCATGTTGTATTTTTTCCATCAGTCTAAGGTGTGAAAAAGGACGGACCTTTTTAGATTCTTTTTAGATTTAATTAATTATGCCGCCACCAAGACAGATTCCATTATCATAGATAACGACGGATTGACCTGGAGCAATGGCCCGTTCGGGGTTATCCAGTACTAATTTTAATGTGTTGTTGCCACCTGGACTTATTACAGCCCCTACAAGTGGTGCGCGGTGGCGGACTCGTATTTGATATTTACTCAGGGTTGGACCCTGATTAATCCAGTGCAAATCGGTCAAATTGATAGTTCTCTTCCATAAAGTATCGTCATTCAGGTTTGTCGTGACATAGACTTCATTTTTTTTCATATTTTTTCCGACGACGTAATACGGCATCCCGCCGCCTAAATCCATGCCATGACGTTGACCAAACGTGTAAAAAATAGCACCGTCATGACTACCTAAAACTTTGCCTGATTTTTTATCAATAATCTTGCCCGATTTTGGTTCGACGTATTGACTCAAAAAATCACGAATTCCGACCTGCCCAACAAAGCAAATTCCCTGAGAATCTTTTTTAACGGCGGTAGTAAGACCCCGTTCTTCTGCCATTTTTCGTACCTGAGGTTTAGTAAATTTACCAATTGGAAATATAGTCTTACTCAGTGCTTCCTCTGTTACGCGATACAAAAAATAAGTCTGATCCTTATTATCATCGACCGCCTGCTTAAGTTTGGCTATTGGAATTTGGCTATTGGAATTTGGAATTTTTGCCGTTGGAGATTCGCCATATTCCATATTCCATATTCCATTTGCTACCCTTGCATAATGTCCAGTGGCAATCATATCGGCACCGTCCGCTAGTGCTGTTTCAAGAAATAGTTTAAATTTCACCTCTTGATTACACATAATGTCAGGATTCGGGGTACGACCTTTTTTATATTCAGAAATCATATAATCGACGACTTTTTGTCTGTACTCTTTTTCGAAATCAAAAACCTTAAAATCAATTCCCAATTGAACCGCAACACGTTTTGCATCTGCTAAATCATCCGCCCAGGGACATTTTACTCCAGGTAAATCGGCTGTCCAATTTTTCATAAATACTCCGGTCACATCGTAGCCTTGATCAACTAAAAGTGCAGCAGCAAGTGACGAATCAACTCCACCACTCATCCCAACATAAACTTTTGTTTTTTTTAATGCCATATTCCAACAATATAAAATATAATGATTTTAACTATTTCACTAATCGCCAACCACCAACCACGAAGCGACGTCCACCACCAAAATGACCAATCTTTGTCCATTAAAACTGGGCTGTTTAAGATAATGGCTCCGTCGGTGCGCCTGTTAAATTCTAAATTCGCACGACGTTGATGATAGCCAGAAGTAACCAATATCACACGTTTAATACTATGGTTATTAAAAATCGCTTTGGTATTTTGTGCATTTTCACCTGTTGTTTCAGAATATTCATCAATGAAGATGCTTGAACTTGGGATTCCAGCATCAATAGCAAGGTTTTTCATTACCTTAGCATTACTAGGTCCGGACTTATCCTGAGCTGCCCCAGAAAATATAACGGACTTTGCCCAACCGTTTTTATATAGACTAATCGCATGACTAGCCCTAGCCAAGGTATCACCCCCACTTATCGCGACAATCGAGTCAACCACCTGACAGTTTTGACTTTGATCTGGTATTTTACCACATTTACTAAGGTCATTTGGTTGTAGATACCAACTAATGCCAAAAATAATAGCGATAATCGGTACAATTATCGTGATTATTAACTTAATCATTTCCCAACCCGTTTATATTCACGTTCTATCTCTTCAACTAATATTTTTCCCGCTTGTTCAGTATTTTCTTTGTTTGAAAGACGCCCAAGAGAAATTCTAATACTCCCATCTGCTTCAGCCTCGGTTAACCCGATTGCCATAAGAACATGCGAGCGAGTACCGTTATTATCAGCACAGGCGCTACCTGTTGCAACTAATACTCCTCTATTTTCCAATAAAAAGATTATCCTTTCGCCATCCAAACCTGGAAATGATATATGTAAATGACCGGCTAGTCGGTGTTTTTTGTGACCCGAAACCATTGCATTTTTAAAGGAATTTTGTAGTGCTTGCTGCAAATTATCACGTAACTTTCGAAGCCTATCAGATTCATATTTACGGCGTTCGCTAACCAATTTAAGAGCCTTGGCAAACCCGACAGCTCCTGCAACATTCTCGGTTCCACTTCGCAAGCCATATTCTTGACCACCACCAACAATTTGAGGTTCAAGTCGAACGTGACTAGCCACCCATAATAAGCCGACTTGTTTTGGTCCATAAATCTTACCAGCGTTTAAGGTCAACATGTCAACACCAAGCCTGGCAACATTTACATCCAACTGACATACTCCCTGCGAAGCATCGCAATGAAAATAAATTGGCGTTTTATTGCCCTTTGTTAATCGAAGGTTTCGTTCTTTTTTTATAATTTCAGCAATATCACGAATAGGTTGAATCGTTCCAAGTTCATTATTCGCAAGAGCCACACTTACAAGTTGAGTTTCTGGTTTTATGGCAGATTTTATTGTCTCTGCCGATACAAACCCTCGCTCATCAGCCCTTACGATTGTACTATTGTGGATTTTAGCACTCGCCAAAACTGAATGGTGTTCTATATTTGGAACAATTACGTGTCCCTTTATACAACTAAACGCTAAATTAATTGACTCTGTTGCGCCGGCGGTAATGATAATTTCACCGATTTTTGCGCCAATTGAGACAGCCAAGGAAAGTTTAGCCTCCTCGTATGAACGCCTGACCGAGACAGCTGGTGAATATGGACTGGATGGATTATAAAATTTATCACTAAAATATGGTTGCATAACTTTAAAAACACGCGCATCCATTGGTGTCGCGGCAGCATAATCAAGATATATATTCTCGCAATCCATTACTTATCTGATTATAACGTTTAAGCGACTTTTTTGCTCGAAATAGCGTCAGGATTATATATTTGTTCCATTACTTGATCATGATAAATCTCAGCGGCAGATGAAAAATTATGTAGCTCTTGACCTTGGATGAACTCGTTTTGTGTCCCAGGGTGACTGCTAACTCTTAATACATCTGAGGGATGAACTTCATAATGAAGTGTTACTTGTTTAGTACCAGTCGAATCAGCTATCTCCTGGTGAAAAAACCAACTGTCACGGTCGCCGACTCGTCTATCGTAGAAAAATTCCCTTCTAGTCTCGCTTGGAGCGAATAATCCAAATATTTTTGCCCCTATTTCACTTTCTTTTGCCTTGAGTGAGCCCTCGGTTACTGGTGTCTCTCGCCTTCGTGGCAAAGCTTTATGCAGAATTACTTTGGTAACACTTTTAGTAAATTTTTTCTGATGTTCGGCGTGGGTTAAGGATTGGGTTTCTATCTGATAAGTTCGAGCTTTGGTAATATCGTCAGCAATTTTAAAAAGCTTCCTCGTTTCTGGGTTGGCAACTGTTTCAGGGTCAAACTGAATAGGAATAGAATGTTCTTCCTGTTTCTGGTATACCTTTTCCAGCTCGTCCATAATAGGAACTTGTGAGTCTGGATTATGTCCGGACGACGTCTGTGATTCCTGTGGCATGAAATTTAAAGCCCTATATTAGGTTAGTATATTGTTTAATTATTTATTTTAGAGTTTAAATAACGCACGAGCATTTGCGGTCGTAATATCTGCGATTTTATCAAAAGATACATCATAAGCAGTACCGATATATTCGGCAATCTCCCTCACAAACGCTGGTTCGTTTACTTTTATTTTACCACGTAAAGGATAAGGCGTCAACCACGGAGCGTCTGTTTCAAGAAGTAATTTATTGAGTGGAATTGACGAAAACACCTTCTTTTGGTCTTTATCGTGCGTAAAAGTACTTATCCCGTTCACACTTACATAAAAACCGCGCCTTAATCCCTCTTTAGCATTTTCGGCCGAATCAGTAAAACTATGCAACACGCCTCTTATTTTATGCTTTTCTGACCCAAAACTATCTAAAACTTTCCAAAAATCGCTGTAGGCTTCACGAACATGAAATATAATCGGCAGGTTATGCTTTAGCGCTAGTTTAATTTGTTTTTTAAGAATATTTATTTGGTCTTTGTGTGAAGGATCGTTTTTATAATGATAATCCAAGCCAATTTCGCCAATTGCAACCAACTTATGGTTTAATGATCCAGAGTCATATTGAGCTCCTTTATTTGAAGAAACCCCTGCAGCCCGAGTTCGAAGAGACGCCGAGGCTCTTTTCGAACCCGGCACGAAGCCGTTTCTTAAATAAACGGACTCAATAAGACGATCTAAACCTACAACTCCGTCATTAGCATAGTGAGGGTGAATACCAACCGACGCAAAAACCTCATCATGTTTTTCCGCAAATTCCATTGCCAAACGAGAATCTTTATCACTAGTCCCAACACAAATCATTTGCATAACCCCGGCGTTTTTTGCACGTTTAATAACATCATCCGCGCTTAACGAATAATCAGATTCATGAATGTGACAATGTGTATCAATTAACATAAACTATGCTTTTTGAGCGTTTGGATTTGTTGTATGTTTATAAATTTTCGGAAATAGGACGCCATCTGGTGCCACAATTGCCCCAGTTTCAAATATATTATGAATTTTCGTGGCAGTTTCTGGTAAAAATGGCAAAAGTAAATCACCAATTTGCAATATTGAGCCAACAGAATATGCCAGTACCTCTGATAAATGCGCCGAAGCTTCGACGTCTTTGTCAATTTTTTTGGCAATTTCCCAGGGTTTTACGTTTTCAATATACTGATTTAGACTTCGTACCATTGACCATACGTCGTCAATTGCTTTATCAAATTCCAGATTATCCATTGCTTCGTGATAGACGCTCATGTCATGCTCGCCATGTGACACATCACCAATAACACCTGCCTGATAGCGCGTGACCATGCTGACAATACGTGAAACAACATTTCCTAGGTCATTTGCCAGTTCGGTATTATAGGCATTCTCAAATTTTTCCCAAGTGAAATCACCGTCATCGAGTGTCGGAATATGACGTGAAAAGAAATACCTAAACGCATCTAGTCCGTATTCATCAATAATTTGGCTAGGGTCAACAATATTACCAATGCTTTTGCTCATTTTTGAACCGGCGACATTCACAAATCCATGCACTAGCAGTTTTTTAGGCAGTGGTAGTCCAAGACCCAATAACATTGCTGGCCAAAGTCCAGCGTGAAAACGCATAATATCTTTGCCAAGCACCTGAACATCTGCTGGCCAATATTCTTGCCAAGTTTGTTGGTCGGGATAGCCTAAAACTGTAATATAGTTAGCCAGCGCATCCATCCAAACATACATAATATTATCTGGGTCATCAGGGACTGATACCCCCCAACTAAGGTTTCTCTTGGGGCGCGATATACTGACATCTTGTAAGCCGTCTTTAATCAGTTCTAAAAATTCCTTTTTCCGAAATTCTGGAACAATTTGCATTTCACCACCGTCGATAGCTTTCTTGACATAATCCGTAAAATCACTAGCTTTGTAATAATAATTTTTTTCACTGAGGCGCTGGTATGGTTGATTATGGTCTGGACAAACCCCGTTATTTGCTGTCGCTTCTTTGTCTGAAACAAATGCCTCACAACCAACACAATACCAACCTTGGTATGTCCCTTTATAAATATGAGGTTTCAATGTTTTCCAAATATCCTGGACTGCCTCGACGTGATGCGGGTCAGTTGTACGAATAAAATCGGTATAACTGGCGCCGACCTTTTTCATTAAATTTTCAAAATTTACATATGTTTTATCGACATATGTTTTTGGGTCAAGTCCAGCCTCGGCAGCCTTGGCAGCAATTTTATTGCCATGCTCGTCTGTACCAACTTGATATCTAACTTCGCGTCCATTTTGTTTTTGGTAGCGTGTCCAGATATCTGCCAGCAAATAATCCAACGCGTTACCAATGTGCGGTGGTGCGTTAACATAAGGAATCGCGGTCGTGATGTATAATTTTTTATCCATAGCTTAAATTATATTGTAACAGATAAAAAATTTAAATGTTTTCACCCTATTATTTACATCCCGAATCGACTGTGAAGAGATTCGTATAATTTCTGAATGTCAGAATCGCTCAATGCTTGATTGTAAAAAGCCACCATCCATGTTCTTTGTTTATTATACCTACCTGCGTAATCTGCACACACTCTCAAATTATAGGCATTGTCAAAAGACCCACCTGTAGTATACGTACCATTTCCCGATATTTCGGACTTACCAGCACGATACCAATGATAAGAAACGTTACCGTCGCTTTTTATACTGAAAAACATCATAAATTTATCACCCCAATTATAAGCAGCTTGAGCATCACTCCAGTTGTTCACAAAACGATATTCAGGAATGCTATCTGGGTGTTGGGTGGCAGGAGTTCCTCTGTACATACTGGTAAACATATTATTGTTTCGTGCATCATAATATAGACTGTATGTATTATAATTTCCCTGATAACCATCGCCCCGCCCCTTCCCGATAATATGCCCGTAAACATTTAAATCACCGGTCCCCCAGAGACCACTTTCTCTATTTAGCTGTGCTACTATTACCATCGTTAAATCGCTTGGGTTATTAAAGAACGAACTTGCGGCTGAATTTGATACTTCTATATAGTCATTATTACCACCGTCCGTCCCATCACAAACCATATAATTATTTTCTTTATAGGCACCACCAACAAGCACTGCATTATTTCCATTCCCACTCAAATCATACCAATCAGTTCCAGTCTCTGGGTATGATGTAGCAATACCTGCATCTAGATATAAAACCGGACACGGACCTGGCATTGGTTTACCTTCCTGTGTTATGAAAAAGGTTTGATCACTTTTTGTTGCCGCTAGACAAAACGTTTTTGGGGTACCTGTATTATTTACAGTATAAGTTGGGTATGTTGTCCCTTTGCTCGCAGGTATACCAGTATTATTATTTGCTTCGTTCAGCGTGGACGGAAAAGAATCCGTGCTACTTTTTGTTGAGTCAATCACGAGTTGGTCGGATGCATTAGATAAATCGGACATAAGCGAAGTGTCCACTGCATGTTTTTGGACGCTGCCATATGAAACATATGTAATCACCGCCAGTATCCCAATAATAGCAACAACAATCACAAGTTCTAAAAGTGTGAAACCTTGAGAGGGTTGTTTTTTTATATGCATGAAATCGAGTATCCTTTGCACATATTTTAGCACGAGCTTTATGCACTAACAATGCGAGTAAGTCGGATCCAATCATCCAAACTTAAGGATTCGGCACGTACGTTTGGACTGATGCCTGCTTTTCCTAATAGTTTTTCAGTTTCTGACTTAGGTATATTCAAGCCCCCCGAAAGGCTGCTGCGAAGTTTTTTACGCCTTGATGAGAACCCCGCTTTTACGACTTTAAAAAAATCGACTTCTTTAAGGCCGGCATTAAATGGAGAGTTTTTGGTCTTAAGGATAACGATTTGACTATCAACTTTTGGCATTGGGGTAAAAGATTTCGCAGGAACAATTTCACCTAGGCTTACATCGGCAAAAATCTGTGCGCTAACAGATAAAATACTCATTTTCCCTGGTTTTGCAGCCAGACGCTGCGCCACCTCTTTTTGAACAAGTAAAACCACAGTCGAAGGTTTGTTGTTTGACGTCATCAATATGTGAACGATTTTACTGGTAATGTAATAGGGAATATTGGCAACAACTTTATAGTTATTGGGAAGTGTTGATAAATCGAATTTCATAATATCGCCGGAAACTACCTTCAAATTCTTACCAGGAAATTGCGCGGGGAGTTTTCGCGCCAGTTCTGCATCAAATTCAACAGCAACAACGCTGCCTGATCGCCTAAGTAGCTCGCTTGTCAAAGTCCCAAGCCCAGGACCGATTTCCAGCACAACATCATCTCTATTTAATCCTGCGTGGTTAGCAATATTCGCCAAAATCTCACGGTTATGAAGCCAATGCTGTCCAAGTGATTTATTAGCAACCATCACTATCGATAAATATCCGGCAGAACAGCTGCCCCACAATTAGGCCACGGGCTCCATCCACGACGTAAATACGTTTCGCGGGCTGCTTGGTCTTGCTGAGCCGGAGTTGCATTAGCTGGGTCATAAATTCCATATTTGTTTGCCCAAGTATCATATCTATATTGATACGCACCACGATAATTTGGATTATTTTTGTTAGCATAATTGCCACCAGATTCACATGTTCGTAGTTTCGCCAGGGCAGCTGCAAAATCACCATTAAACGACAATTTAGCCCCTACAATTTCGATCTGTTTTATGGGTTGTTTGATTGTCAGACTGGCAATTTCTTTTCTGGAAACTTCTTTTCCATCCTTTATAGTAACCTCATAAGTCACACTGCGAACACCTTTTTTGCCTGGACTTTTAATTTCTAAATATCCTACGTCTCTGTCGGCATCCTCGATTTGAACAATTTCAAAATTAATAGCCTCGTCTGTTGTGACTGTTTGTTTGCCTTCGCGCCATACTTTTACAGCAAGACCTTTAGTAATTTTGGTATCTTTGACTGGTGTTACTTTATCCTTTTTACCAAGTTTTATCCCTTTTTCTGCTAACATTCCCTCAACCGTAGATGCTTGAGTCCGTACAATTGCAGTTTTTCCATATAAAGTAAATTTAAAAGGAGTTGCCCGATCGATAGTAAGCTGCAACCCAGCCCCTTCTGTTAAATTATCAACTCTATCAATCGTAGTGTTGTCTTCCGGATAAATTACAATCCCCGCGTTGGATGTAATTTGTTTAGCTGTTTGATATGGTGTCATAATTTTTTGACGAATATTTCCATCAATTACAAGGACTGGTCTAGCCCTATAAATATTAACTTGATAACTTGATGCGATCATTTTTTCATTTC
Source organism: uncultured Saccharimonas sp. (SeqCode) (assembly GCA_964531915.1). Classification (GTDB taxonomy): domain Bacteria; phylum Patescibacteriota; class Saccharimonadia; order Saccharimonadales; family Saccharimonadaceae; genus UBA1547. Next base: position 18,969 of record CAZHFQ010000014.1, read on the forward strand.
TGTCTGGCTCGACTAAATCTTTGTTGTCAATCGGAATATCGGCGTCTTTAATCGCGTCACCAATCGTTGAGGCTTTGGATAATATGATTTTTTGTATGCCGCGATCATGAATCGTTATTAATCGTCCCTCATTTACACTAATACTATCGCCAGCATGCGTTACACCAGAAACAGTAATAACAAAAAGTAATATCAAAAAAACAACCGCAGCTATTGATGCGACTATTGAGAATTTAAATTTTTTTATCGTAATTTTCATGCAATCGTAAAATACCCCACTCGGTATTTGTTTAATTATACCAAAAAAACACCTTTTCCACTAACAGAAACCCTACATAAAGACAAGTCTTTTTAAATTTTTTCCAGACGAGCGTATTCGACATTTAGTTTTTTAGTTCTACCGTCGTCAAATTTAATAGTAAGAGCCAGCCCATCGACTTCAATTATTTCACCACTACCAAAGGTCGTAGATCGAACATTTTCTCCAACCGTGAATAATTCATCACTGTAAAATTCCTGTTCAGTATTGATTTTTGGCAATGTTAGTGAAGTTGCGGTAAACTGATCACCCATATCTGAAATAAAACGTGACATCGCATTATAGCCTCTTTGACCAAATTGCATTCGACTCTGAGTATATGTCAATTGAAGTTCTTCACGCGCTCTGGTCATTCCTACATAGGCCAATCGTCGCTCTTCTTCTAACTCTGCAGGGCCTGCGTCATACACTCTAGCATGGGGCAAAATTCCCTCTTCCATACCAACAATAAATACTACCGGAAACTCTAGTCCTTTTGCGGCGTGTAATGTCATTAATGTGACTTTTTGACCATCAGATGCCGTGTCAGCACTCGACATCAAGGCAACTTCTTCCAAAAAATCAGGTAAAGAGGCAAAATTCTGAGCATCTGACAGCAAAGACCCTATATTAGCCTCTCTCTCCTCGGCAGCTGGGCTTCCATCTGCAATATATTCCCTATATCCAACAAGGTTTAATAATTTCTCGATTAATTCGGCCGGAGAAGAGGTTTCAAGGTCTGATTGAATTGATATTAGTTTTTCTCCTAATCCTGACAACGCACCCTTTGCTTTGGTTGTGATAGTGCTTGTTTGATTTACGTTTTCAAGAGCCGTTATTACATCCATTTCCGTACTTGATTGCCACTCAAAAAACTTTTCTAGGCTCATCGCGCCAATCCCACGAACAGGAACATTGGCAATCCGACTAAAGCTCATACAATCCCGAGGTTGATAAACCAATCGTAAATAGGCAATAACATCCTTGATTTCTTTACGATCATAAAAACGTACTCCACCAACAATTTTATAGGGGACACGAAAACGTAAAAATGCCCTTTCCAGTGTATAGCTTTGCGCATTCGTCCGATAAAGAACCGCAAAATCACCAAATTTTCTTGCTCCTATCGCCACGTGAGACGAAATTCTTTCTGCGACAAGGTTAGCTTCTTCGCCCTCATCACATAATTCGTGAACTTGAACTGGGGCACCAGAACCGGCTTTTGTCCATAATTTTTTCTCTGTTCTTTTTATATTTTTAGCAATAACACTGCTAGCAGCATCCAAGATATTACCCGTACTTCGATAGTTTTGCTCTAATTTAATTACTGCAGTACCCTTAAAATCACGTTCAAAATTTAAAATATTAGTAAAATCAGCACCCCTCCAACTATAAATCGAGTTATGAACTGCTATACCACCAGCCAGATAATTATGGACTTTATAAATGTCTAAATCGTAAACTTTGCCACTATAAATTTGCCTACTGACATTCACTACCCTATCTGCTATAAGCGAAGAGTCTTGTTCGACGGGAATTTTCATTCCAATGTGGATATGAGCAGCCGGCATAAACGAAAAAGTCTCGTTAGTCATAAAGCTGTATTTATGAATATTGAGGCTATCGTTATCAACTTCCTGTTGAATATTTTGGAGTACTTGCTCAATCTTACCGTAATCCTGATTGTAAATTTCGGATCTATATGTTCCAGCTTTCCCTGATCTAACGCTGTGACCAAGCTTTGTAAAAACAGCTAAATCATTTTTATCAGTCGTATTCACAGACAACCTACTAGGCGACCATGGACTTGTGGAGGTGGTACGCTTGTCGCCAAACAATACAACATTAAGGTTGACACGTTTTAGGCCGTTTCTGGTGGTAGCTTGCGGAAAAAAATGTGGATAATCAAACATAATATTCATATCACTCATCAGTTTCTGAGCCCGCTGCTTGGTATCAATTTCATTAAACAAGTTATCAATTTGAACTTGACTTGGATGTAATTTATTACCTGCCAATTTGCGAAACAACATCATAGGAATACCGTATTTATATGATAATAATGCCTCGTGATACATCGCTTCTTGGCGATCATGGCAGACTTTTAACACCCACATACGATCGGCTCTCTCTTGGTTAGCGCGCACCCTCAGACCAATATCATTCTTTTTGCCATCAAATCTTGTGCCTTTTGTGACTCCAACCCTGTAACCCTTGGTGCGCGAATACATAAGATAAACGAAATAATTATCCATATTACCCCACCTGGCAAACAGCAAATGATTTGGAGTAGACGATATAGTCTTACCTGAAGCAGTTGTAATAGTGATTATCTCGCCTTTGTAATTAAAACTTTTGTTATCCCCCACCGTAAAGAACCCTGTCCTTCCATAACCGCAGGCTGAACGAACTGTGGCTCCTTTTTTGATGGTTTCGATTTTCTTTAGCCCATCCTTCGTCTCGACAAGGCTCCCCTTGACTAAGCACTGCCAATCGTCCCCGACAACACAAATGTTTCGATTGTCATTCACCAAAAGTTTAATAATATTGTATTGAGCGGCGTTGGTGTCTTGGTATTCATCAATCAAAATATGTTTGAACGTTTTTTGCCATTTTTTGCGAACTTTTTTGTTTTCACGCAATAAATTAACAGTTTCAAGTAATAAATCATCAAAATCTAAGGCTCCGGCTTTTTTGCGAAGTTCCTCATACTTTTCGTAAATTTTGGCAATATTTTTCTGGAAAGGCGCTTGGGCAACCACCGCGTATTGATCAGGATCAACCATTTCGTTTTTTGAACTTGAAATCACCGCACTAGCCGCCCTTGGTTTAATTTCACTATCACTAATCGAGAATCTTTTCATAACTTGTTTGATTAACCCACGCCTATCGTCTTCGTCATAAATAACAAAATTTCGAGGAATATTAATTAACTCACCTTCTTTACGGAGTAACCGAACGCAAATCCCATGGAATGTTCCCATCCAGGGCATAAAATTCCGGTTTTCACTACTTTGACCAAGTAAAACCCCCAATCTTTCACGCATTTCTTTAGCGGCTTTATTCGTGAATGTTACTGCAAGTATTTCACTTGGCAAAACACCCCCGCTTGAAATCAAGTAAGCAATTCGGTGAGTCAAGGTTTTTGTTTTTCCACTTCCTGCGCCAGCTAGAATAAGAAGCGGTCCAGATGTTATCTGAACCGCTTTACTTTGTGCCTGATTTAGCCCATCAAGTAAGTCCATTACCTTCTATTATAGCCTAATAACCTAGATTACAGTAATGGAAGAACGTAATTGTAGGCAGCAACTCCCGCCCCCACCCCAATCACAAGCAATAGAATTATCCAAACAACCCACAGCCAACCTGATTTATTTTTTGGTGGATGTGAAAGGGTTTTATGATACGAATCCGTGTCGTAGATTGCACCACTTTTTTGATCATTAGTACTTAGCTGTTCTTTGTATTGCTGACTTATTGAAGTAGCAACAATTGGCTTGTTTTCCACTTTTTGAGTCACGGGTTTATTTTCTATTGGAACTGGGGGTTCTTTTTCGGCGGCGGTATCTGCAACAGGGGCAAATGATTCGGGGGTAGTAACTTTAATAGTTGATGTGTCAACCTCTGGTATAACGACCGGATCAGTCGATGCATCGGCAGATTCAATCTTTAAAAGTTTATTTTGCAACTCATCAGGTAGGGATTCGTTCGTTTTTGGCAGCAATTCTTCTCCATCGCTTGATTTTGCTTTAATGTTTGATTCCTCGTCCTTTGTTTGTTCACCGCTGTGCGAAGATTGATCTCCAGAAAAAGCCCCTAATGGTCGTTTTTCAACTTTTGTACCTGATATAAAAGGAGTTTCTGGTAGCTCACCAGATTTTTGACTAAGCTCTTTTGTTATATCGTCACTAATCTGGTCGATGTCAGCGTCTTCATCCATAGCCGGACTTGTTGAATTATTATCCGATTCTGGTGATGTGTTGGGATTATTGAATTCTATTGGATCTGGCATTGTTGCACTTTCGGCGGGATTTGACGAAGTTTCATTATTTAAAGACGGTTCAATTGGTGTACTTGGTGTAGTGGGGCTATTGGTTACTGGGTTCGGTGTTGGAACGCGTTCTGGCATTTTAAATGGGGGTTTGCGCATATTTGACGATGGATGAACCACATCCATAAACTGCCCCGAGCTTCTTCGCCCAGCAAGGGCTGGCGTAGATGTAGGCGTAGGTACAGCTGGATTTGGATTTGATTCGTTAGCTGACTGATTAATAGGTTTTACTTCGTCGCTAGCGAGGGATGTACCAGCACTAGCTGAATTAACTGCTCTATCTATTTCGTCAAAATCAAAATCCTTCATCATCCACCCTTAATCCTTTTTGGACTCTTTCGAGCCTTTACCTTTATGAGCTTTTTTTAATATTTCATTAAAAGTATTTGCATTCAAACTTGCCCAGCCAACCAGCAAACCATTAACACCAGTAATATTTAGATAATCGGTTACACTATCGGTAGTTACGCTACCACCATACAACACTTGGATTGATTCCGAGGCGTCCTTGCCATAAAGATGTTTGATTTGACTACGAATAGTACTTACTGCTGACAAAACATCATCTGTTGGCACGTTAATGGTTGTGTCGTTTTTGCCAGTACTAATCGCCCAAACAGGCTCGTAGGCAATTACAACTTTTTCGAGCTCTTCAGAGGTAATATTCGCAAGCCCACCGGTCAGTTGATCATGCAAAACATCCTGGGTTTCGTTGTTAGCATGTTCCCAGGCGGTTTCACCGATACATAAAACCGGTCGAATATTATTGCGAATTGCGGCAGCAACTTTGTTGCGAATGTCTTTATCGCTCTCATTAAAAATATGCCTTCGTTCTGAATGGCCAACCAAAGCATATTGCACAATACCACGCAATTGCGTAGCCGATACTTCGCCCGTATATGTGCCTGAATCCCGCCAGTAGAAGTTTTGAGCAGCAAGTTTAAATTGCTTCAAATTTACCTGCAAACCTAAGGATTGGAGGGTCAGTGTGGTTGGTGCCAAAACAACCTCTACATCCCTGCGTGTTTTTACGAGATTAGCCAGTTTATGCAAATACAAACTAGCCTCGTGTACATCGAGATTCATCTTCCAATTGGCTATAATTAGTCTTTTTTCGTTCCCCATCTGTTATATATCGTTTATGTTTATCATTTTA
>CAZHFQ010000015.1:0-13185 GCA_964531915.1 uncultured Saccharimonas sp. (SeqCode)
TAGGAATTTATACACTAATAACTTAATCCTATCATTAATCATAAACCAAATTATTACATAGCCCCAAACAAACAGCGCCCAACCCAATCCTAGAGGTGCCATTAATATTCCAAAAACTGCGATAATTGTAGCTAGAATCTGTGTACCAAAGACTGCAAACAGCAAAATATTCGCTGGTCGTATTGACCAAAATGAGCCACGTGTTCGTGTCAAAAATATTGTCAAATGACCAGCCAGTGATAATTTTAAATACATTAGTGTCTGAACCTCTTCACGACCAAGATGGAATATTTTTTCACCTAAGAAAAATAATAAGAATGCCGAAATAACCCCCAATACTCCAAGCACAGTAGAGACACTTATAACCTGACGGATATTCCAAGCTTCTGGTTTGTTGCTGTAGCGGACATTGTCAAATGCAATAGATAAAATTGCACCGTCATTCATGAGCGCCAAAATAACAATCATCACGGCCGTAACTGGATAAAAATTAAAAACTATAATAGCGAATGTCATAAATAATAAAACCCGTAAGGTTTCAGCAATACGATAAATAGCGTAACTATTCATTCGTTGAAATATTTTTCGACTTTCTTTAATGGCATCAATTATTACCGATAATCCGGGTGCGAGCAGGACGATAGATGCAGATGCTCGAGCCGTGTCGGTTGCCCCATAAACAGCAATTCCGCAATCAGCTTTTTTTAGGGCTGGCGCATCATTAACGCCGTCTCCGGTCATACCTACGATATGACTATCTTTTTGTAAAATTTCCATAATATAGAATTTTTGTTCAGGGAACACTTGGGCAAAACCATCAGCACCTTCAATTGACGCAGTCGCCTGGTTTGAATTTAGTTTCTTTAAATTATTCAATGTATTGGCATCAAGAATATTACCTCCCATTCCAAGTAATTTAGCGGTCTCCTTGGCAATTGCAATATCATCACCTGTGATCATTTTTACATTTACACCCATTTGACGTGCGCTAGCAATTGTTGATTTTGCTTGGACATCAGGTGGATCGAATAGAGGCAAAATACCAACGAACTTCCATTTTCTATTTTCTTTTTTGGAAACACCAAGTGAAAGAAAACCGCGACTAGCGAACTCGTTAATTGCTTTTTCGATTATTCCTTTATCACCTTTACACCCTACTGACATTTTCAGTATTACTGTGGGAGCGCCCAAAACAACGGAAAATGATTTGCCATTTTTATCTTTAACTTTTGCTTCGGTATATTTACTAACTGCATCAAAAGGTTTGAATTTAAGAACTTTGTAATTATTTAAAACATCATTATCTTTTAACCCATTAATGACCGCTTGGTCTATCGCGTCTTTGTCATCTACCCTAGTTGCAAGTGAACCATATAATATTACCTCGTCTGCCTTATAACCGCTCATACAAAATGGTTCACCTAAAATCAGTTTATTTTGCGTCAATGTTCCAGTTTTATCAGAGCATAAAACATCAACTCCGGCTAATTCTTCAATAGCAACCAACCGACTGACAATTGCCTTTTTTTTTGGCTAGCTTGCGAGCACCAACTGCCATTGTTACAGACAGAACGGTCGGCAGCGCGACTGGAATGGCTGCGACTAACAAAACTAACGAGAACTCTAATGTAGTCAAAATATAATTTTTACGAATAAATGCAAAAACTATAATAATCAATATCATAATAACGGCTAGAATTATTAAATAGTTTCCGATTTTTATAACAGTTTTTTGGAAATGACTTACGGTTTGGGATTTTTGAATCATCCGAGCAGTTTTTCCAAAATATGTATTTGACCCCGTACTGAACACTAAGGCGTCGACTTCACCTCGTCGGACAATTGAGCTCGAAAATACAACATCCCCAGATTTTCGTGTAACCGGCAATGATTCACCGGTTAGAGCTGATTGATCAAGTTCAATTTCGGTTTCGCTACCATCTAATATGCGAACATCAGCAGGTACAATATCGCCAAGGCGAAGTCGAATAATATCGCCAGGTACTAATTTGTTTGATACTATGTTTGACCATTTACCATTTCTCTTGACAAGAGCCCTATTAGCCAACTTTGCTTTTAATGCCGATATTGCATTACCGGCTTGTCGTTCTTCCCAAAATCCAATTAACGCATTAGTAAAAAGCAATACCAAAATAATGTAAAAATCAGGCCAATGCTGAACTATGGCGGATAAAATTACCGCAAGTTCAATCATCCATGGTATGGGTCCCCAGAAATATGACAAGAATTTTAAGAATGTGTTTGGTCTTTTTTCTTTAATTTCATTAGGACCATATTTTTCTAGACGCTTGTTAACTTAGTCAGAATTTAATCCAACAGATGAAGATTTCAGACTGTCCATCAGCTTATCAATTGGCATAGATTTCAGTCTGTCATAGTGGTTGGTTTCGCTATCTATAACTGGCTGAGGTTTTTTAAAACTAAGCATTACTGTATTTAGTATACATCTTTGGTGTTAACTAATATCCGCTGAACTGCTCGGTTCTTATATTATCTTCGTCAATACCGATGTCAATAAGCACTTGACGCATTACTTTGACCATACTAGACGGTCCAGACAAATAATAAATCGGGAGAGACAAGTCACTCACATATTTATTAATAATGTTTTCGTTTATATGACCTCGCTCCCCTTCGTTTTTTTGAATGGATATTTTAGTAAAAACAGGAACAAACGTAAAATTTGGATTATTTTTTTCAAAATCTTCAAGATCATTGATAAAAGCGGCATCATCCGGTGTCCTGTTCGAATAAAAAAGAGTAATATTACGCGCTAATTTATTGTGAGTAGCTTCTGAAATAATGCTATGTACCGGGGTAATGCCAATCCCGCCAATTATAAAAACAGCAGGAATTGCCTCGTTTTTGTGGAGTTTGAAATCGCCATATGGACCGTCTAATTTTACTTCTGTACTAATCGCTAGTTTTTTTAGGTTACGTTTGAAAGCTGTGTCGCGCATTCTGGTTGATATCACTAAATTTTTTTCATAAGGGGCGTTTACGAACGAAAAGGTTCTTTTATCGCCTTCTTCGTCAGTTTCTGACGGGTTTATCAATGTAAAATCTGCGTTTTGTCCTGCAATAAAATCAAAATTTACCGGTTTTTCTAAGTGGAATGCCATCGTATCATCTGCTACAACTTCTTTTTTTAATAGTTTTACTTTATATACCACTACCTAACCTCCAATTTTATTGTATCAATTAATTTTTGTCGCCATGATTCACGGAATAATCTCCCTGGGCACTTTGTCTTTTTATAAACATCACAATGCCCAATTACCTTATTTAAGCTAACATCTGGGTAATTATCTTTAATAAGCTTTGCGATTGATTTTATAACTACCAAACTTGGTTCTTTATCGTTTAAGTCATCGTCAATACAAATCCCGATACTTCTGGTGTTTATATCCCAATTTCCAGCATGCCATCCGATGTAATTATCTTTTAATATTTGTTGTGTTGTTCCATCTGACCTAATTAACCAATGGTAACCCCAAAACACCTGTTGATCGTTATAAAAATGTCCTGACCAAACCGGTTGTTTGGTTTTTTTAGATTTATTTGCGTAATATTTTCCATACAAAATCATAAGGTGCATAGCGTTTAGTTTTTCTAGGGTCATATCTGGTTTGTTATTAGTGTGGTGGATAACGATGGTATCAATAGGTTTTCTCTTAATATCAAGATTATCGCCAGTTTTAGCAATTGGCAGGCTGTCGTTTTTAATGGTCGCAATAATCGAATTATACGCGTCTTTTTTGATTAGTTTACGTTTATCATAATCCTTTTCATCTTTCGCTAATTCTTCAAGACGATTAAAGTCATTTTGTAACAATGAATACCAGTCAAGTTTTTTTAACGAATTTTCCCAAAACTTTTTGTCGATATAGCTGCTCATCTGTATAAATTATATCATTACGACATTGTATATTACCGTTAATTATTAAGAGCCGTGTGATTGAAAATTAAAGATTATTAATAAAACCACTTTTAAGCACTTGATAAACAGCAATAATTATGTTATTATTTAATAATTCGACGGTGGGGTTGAAAGCTTCTTGACTTAATCTGATTTGTTGACTATCGATATAGCGATTTTGTCGCTATTTTGACAGTCAACAAATGAAAGGAATGAAAATGCCTGAGCCACTGGCGGTTTGCGTCTATCATATAGGTATAAATCCCTATCACGACACGATCCCTGACGAAGAGTTCCAGAACATGGTCAACTCTGTCATCAAGGAAGGTGCGAGGGGTATCCCGAACGACGAGTCGTTCGCCTTCGTACTTCTCGATCCTACGGCATCGCGTTTTGTGCCAGCACGTGACGCGGTGCTGGCCATTGCCACTGTCGGTGCAAAGGGAATCGACATGATTCCCAACGCACTTGACAAGGTGTTGAATCACCGTGACAAGGGCGAAGAGTGCGGAGTTCTGTACTATACGCAGAGCCATCGTCTCGCTGACAACAGCTTTCGCTATGGTTCCAGTGTGTGTATCGACGGCACGTACGTCGGCGGTAGCGGACTGGACGAGCATGACGATCGCCTGCACTGTACTATACTGGCGGCGAGGTTCAACCACGCTGTTCAGGATCACCGGTCGAAATGGGAAGTGTTGTTCCCGCGTGAACACTACTACTGGTTCAGCGAAAAGCTTGAGGTTCCGACTCGGCTGCTAGGCTTGCAGGACGGGCTCATCAACAAAACACACGCCATGCGGCGTTTTCCTGTCGGGTTCTAAAGTCAAGGAGATCCCCCGCCACTGCATTCTTGCGGTTGGCGGGGCTAACTCCAAAGTTTAGAATATTTTTTGTAAATTTTGAAATTAGTAAATTAATTTAATAACAGCGAAAAAGTGGGCGCAGGCGGCGGCGATTACGAATAAATGCCAACTAAAATGTGCAAATGGTTTTTTGAGTGCAAATGGGATTACTCCAAGCGTATATAGCACGCCTCCCAAAACTAGTAGCCATATTACCGACGGGCTAACCATTTCCATTTTTGGGATGAAAAATAGCCCAACCCATCCAAAACAAACATAAATAATTACTCTAGTTATTTTCATATTTTTTGGTAGTAAGATAGCGGTGTTAATGGATATACCAACAACTGCAATTAACCATATAATAACCAAAAACACTACCCTAGCCCATCCTTGATACAAATAGATTGCAAATGGCGTAAAAGTACCAGCGATTAACAGAAAAATACTACTGTGGTCTATCACCCGAAATACTTTATTTGCCTTTGTGAAATTCAGTGCATGGTAAAGAGTTGATGATAACATTAATATAATTAAACTGGATACGTAAACAATAAAACCAATTTTAAACCACATTTGTGATGATATTAAGATAATCCCCAAAATCAAGCCTATAATCCCAGCTATTACCCCTAAGCCATGCGTAAGACTATTAAAGATTTCCTCAACGATTTTTACTGTGGTGTTCGAGGTTGCCTTGCTCATCATTTTAATTATAGTTGTTTTTCGTTAAATAAAGCATATGTTTAATAATTAATACTAAAAAACGGTAAAACCATTGACTAATATATGTATTTGTGTTATTATGTTAATCAACCAAGCAACCGCTTGGTCAGCAACTTGAGAGGAGTAATGTTCTAGTTGTTTTGCGAACCTCTGGACGGGTTCGTATCGACTGAGTAGAAAGAGCTCCGTACTTCGGTGACCAAGTCTCAGCAATGAGACAACTCCCGAAGAGGACCCCTCATTTACTTACGTCACCCCCCGGTCGGCTCTCCTTTTACGGAGACCGACTGGGGCGTTTTTTTGTTCAAAAATAATTTATACTTTTTTAGTTTTTGCACGTAATAGTAACCATTTTCCACGGTTTAAAACCATCCCCATTCCAAACAAATATGCAGCAAGCATTGTAAAGAAGCCGATTATTGGGATAAAGTAAGTAACTATCAAAGCTGCAGCCCCCAGTGCCATAATGCCAACTGGTTGTTTTGATTTTGGCAGCAAGAACTTTCCAATTATATATCCTACGAATGGTCCGCTAATTATCATTGTTACAAACCATGTCAGCAAAACAAGAATCGCCAATGGGATTCCAATAAACGATATGAATAGCAATCCAATTGATACAGGTATCAATATTGATGCTAAGAATCCGACTAATAGTGTTATCCATGGTTTTTTCTTTGTTTCCTCGACAGCTTCATTTAGGATACGTGGGAATAATCCAGCAAATACCAACGCGACAATCATCATCGCGATGAATCCATAGATAAATATACCAACAGAAAACATGACAGGTGCGTATTTTACGGAACTTGATTTTTGTTGAGGGATTGTTCGCGTAACTGTACCAACGATTTTCCCACCTTTTGCAATATACGGGTCTAAGTCACTGGCGTAATCAACGTTGCCGCCAACTAACCCAGATGAGCCAATAGTGAGGTTTTCTGCCCCGCCTTTGATATTGCGGCCAACTTTTCCATTTATAGTTAAGTTTGATGCACCTGCGACTACATCTCGCATAATCTCACCATTAACTGTGACGTTTTGGCTGCCGCCTAATAGGTCATTGGTTATTTTTGCGTTTTTATCAATAACTAATGTCTGTGCTCCTATGGTTGCGCTACCACCAATTGTATTAGAAATAGTGACAGTCTGACCACCTAAACGGACATTTCCATCAACTTTTCCGCTGACGACTATGGTTTGACCGACACAAATCACGTCACCATTAACTGTTCCACTAATGGTAATAGTTTGGCCACCACAATAAACGTCGCCATTTACGATCCCAGCAATATCAATATTATTACCGCCTGCGAATAACATACTGTTTACGGTTTCGTTTGCAGGAACTGCGATGCTATCCCCCGTCTTGAAGCTTTGTGCGCTTGCCACACCCACGAACGCCAGCATCGACAAGACAACAAGCCCTAGGCTTAGAGTTAATATTTTGATAAATTTCATACCTTATTACCTCCCTTAATTTCTACTTATTATTATACGCTTTTTAACGAAGTAATAACACTAAAAGAGGATAAATTTTTAATCTATTAATTTACCAAAGATCTTGTTTTTTGATTTTTAACAAATAAGAGAAAATATATTGTAAGGTAAAGAGAATGACACTAATAACGGCTATTGATACGCTAACATATATGGCGACACGGTAATCAAGCACTTGTTTCTCAATAAACTGTGATAAATATGTCAAAATTATAGGAATAAAGACCAATGTAGTTTTCATTGTTAATACTAGGCGCGATGAAAGTTTTAAATGAAATTTTTTCGTCTCTTTTTTATTTTGAGCTTTTATTAAGATAGGTGTTGCAAATTCAGCAGTTTCATGTACGATTTTTTTGCCAGTTTTTATTATGGTTGACGGCAGTTTTATCAAAATATATATCGTCAATGAAATTACTGAAACCATAATCACAGCCGTGATAATCAATTGTATTGGACTGGGTGTTGAGCCAATATTTGAAATAACTGGAGTTATTTCAGGGGGTTCAACTACTTCGTTGTTGTTTTCTGGGGTAAGAAATAATGCGAGGGATTGAATAAAGCTAGAATACAATAACACTGCAAAAAGCCATTGCAACGAACAAAACAAATAGCCAAAAGCACCGAAAAAGTTTACAATCTTCTTTTTTAAATTTGCTTTTTGTTTTTTGTTCATGACTTAAGGATACTAAACGACAGAAGTATTAACAACTTTTACCAGCCGCCACCTCCGCCACCTCCGCCGCCACCACCAGAGAATCCGCCACCTCCGCTACCACCTGAGGATGAACTGGTTGGATTACTGTAGGTTGCGGCTGAGTTGAAACCGCTGATGGCGGCACCAAAAACCGCTGCATTAAAGATTTGATTGTTACTTCCTTGATACCAATCTGGGGATTTATTTATTGATTCGTAGTATTGTCCTAGTTGATTATTCCAATCTTTTTCCAGACCAAATAAAATTGCGTATGGCAAGACTCGTTCATAGAGTTTAACGAGTTGTTTTGGATTTTTGATGTCAATTTTTACATCTAGTTTTTCTGCGCCTTCGGGGCTTTGTAGCATTTTTAAGCGTTCCACCTCGGCGACTTTGATATACATTTTCAAACCCTCTAAATATCTAAACAATGCCAATCCTTTGTCGGTTAGAGGACAAAGTGTAAATGAAAAAACAAAACTTAAGATTGCTGCTGCAAGAAAAAGAGGCGAAAAAGTAAATATTGCCACAATTAATGTTATTAGTACTGTGCGTCTGAACCATGCACTTTGTTGCGCGTTTTTTGCACGAAGTCCGTATTGCCCACGAATATTTAAATCAAGTTTTTTCTTGTTGTCGCTCATATTTTTTGCAACCATAATTCTGTTCTTTTTCATTTCTTCTAATTTAAGCCTAATCCCGACTGCGGTTGTTGGGAAAATGTCATGTAAGATTTCTTGTTCTTCTTCATGTAAACTGGTAATATTTTTGATTATTTCAATCTCGTATTGCGCTTTTTTGAACAACGATTTTTCGCGTGTCTGATATATTTTTATGTAATGTCTAACGGCAAAATCGATTAGTTGGGCACTAAAAACAGTTTTTTGTTGATTGTAAATACTGGCTGAAACTGTGACACTAGTATTTTTTGGAGGAATATATTCGGGCACGATTGTTTGATGTTCGCCCTTACGGTTTGATTTTCGAATATAACGGATAATTAAAATAATTATCCAAATCAAGAATGGAATAAAGCTGAAAAATAATATCACAAACCAGATAGCTAACATTTTTTCGAATAATGTCATTTGGTATACTGCGAAAGTTTGCGGTTTAAAACCGACAGCAATTGTTACGTTTTCGTACGGGCTTAAATTATTTGCAAGTATTGAATATCCATCGTCAGTTTTTTGCATTAGACAAGAATCACTTGAGCCGCTTATTCCTTGATAGCAACTTTTTTGGTTATTAAGTTTATCGGTGAGGTTGTCGCTGATATGGAGATTTATTGACAATGATTTTATCGGTACTTTCCATTCGGTGCCGTTCGTATCCCAATAAAACTCATCGCTTTTTGTGTCCGCAAAATACCTCGTAACGTCTTTTTGGGAATACGTAATTTCGTATTTTTGAAGTCCATGGACATAAGTATTTGCATTGCCAATTCGAATAATTTCATTGCCATCGGATGTATACGTCGTGTAGTTTAATTTATTCCCATCACCGTCTGTTACTAACGAAATATTTAATGATGTTGAGTGACCATCGTATGATTTGGATATTGCTCGTTCAATACCGCGGTTTTGGTCTGAACTTGGGAATAAAACGTCAATTTTTTCGACGGTTTTTAGGGTTGAGCGATTTTCGGTATCATTCCCCAAATAATAATCAATTTGATAATTTTCAATTGTAAAACTGTTTACGTTTGTTATCGCATGTGTTGGATTTGTTATGCCTACAAATAAACTAAAGGCAGTAATAGATGATAATAAAAATACAATAATTTTATTCATACAACTATAATAGCAAATGTAGGGATATTTAATCAGAGCTAACTATTTTTTATACTACTTTTTAAATCAATCTTTGATTGTTTTGCTAAATCTGCAAGATACGCTAATTCAGCAGAATCTGCCGAGCCTTCCCACGGTTTTCCAGCTTCAATGGCGTCTTTAACAAACTTTTCTAACTGATCGATGCTCATAGTAAAAGTATAACCACAAATATATTGCTTATGCTTGGCTGGGATAGAGGCCTGCCCGTTCTGCTCTCTTGCGCTCACAGGCAAGCTTCAAGAAGTTCGGGAAACGTGTCGTCCGGTAGAGCCCTATGTGTGAAGTGACCGTAATTATGAAATTCTTTTACGGAAATATTAGGAAGCTTCTCGATTAGAAAATTAACGGAATCTCGTACACCCTGTTGATCATTATCTGAAGCAAAGATAATAAATTTATTAGACCGTTCAGTAATGGTTGGATTAATCTCAAAGTCAAAGAAAGTTGAGACCTTTTAGTGATGCAAATTAACCCACGGTGCAACCAACACAACCTTATCGACAAAAATCTCTGGATGTTCTGAAAGGTACCTTATCCAGAAACCACCGCCCATACTGTGCCCGACAAGTGTTGTTTGCGGTGTAATATCGAATCTCTCTACTTCTTTTACCCACGAATCCCAGTCCATATCAAATGAACGAAAAACTTCAGGTGTATCAGTCTTAATTTCATTTATGAGAAGTTGCTTTTGAAGCCAGGGAAACCAGTGCGCATTGCTGCCGCTTGGTGCATATCCCACCTTCAAGATAACTGATTGCGATTTATATGTTGATAAATCCGTTTTCCCCAGCGAGACAATCTCTCGACCTATTTCAACAATATCCTGGAGTCGCTCTTTTATAAAATAGTCATTTATCTTTCTAGTGAAATCACTGGAGAACGCCTCAAGTCTTAGCATCCTATCGGCAAGCATTTCTAGTGATGAAATATCACCTTTATCCAAGTATCTCAATAAGTCGGCTTTTTTTCGTTTAGTTGGCAAGTTCAATCTGTCAACAGCGAATTTCATCTCACCCATATTGAAAGCTGTTGTCTCACTTTTTGCTTCTTTTGAGAACTTTCTCGATTCTTGGTTTGACAGATAATTCTCAACACTATTTGAGTAACTCTTTGTCTTTGTGTGGATTCTTTTAGCCACATCCATGGCTTCTATGAACCTGTGTACGGGGATTGTCAGAATATATTGGGTTGAATCATAGGTAAGTTCGCTCGAGGTATCGTCTTTAATAACAATCTTTTCAACCTTTTTGTTTTTTGGGTTGATGACATTCTTGAATATCTTTTCATTAGACAGCTTGTAGTTACCCGTATTGCCACGAAAATACAAGTAGTCGTTAATTTTTAAGTTTTTTGGGAATATGATTGATTTATACGTTTTGCGAGTATCGTTGTACTGTCGTGTCGTCGTGTTAAATGACTGAAACGTTAGAGTGTAATTACTATCATTCAACGTTAGTATATCCCCGTTGGTACATGAGATATTTTGAGCTAATTGATCAATCGTTAAACCTAACCAATTGCCGACGCGAATCTTTCGATGGATAAATGATGCGGGTTTATAAGTTATCGCCATAGACACAAGCCTCTTTCTGGACATATTATACCATTAATCTTGAACCAGAATGTGCATAGAGTAACGGGATTCGAACCAACTTAACAGTAGTAAGGGGCTAATTATAGGTCACAGAACCCAGTCGGAAAAGTAGCTATTCAACCATCATAGAAAGTACGGTCAGTAAGGCAAAAACCAACTAAAAAACAGAGGTGTATTTCTACTCCAGAAACCGGTCATAGAACCTGGTCTCTACCTCTGTTGCTTGGCTTGGCTGGGGATGAGGGATTCGAACCCCCGAATGCGTGGACCAGAACCACGTGCCTTACCGCTTGGCTAATCCCCAATAAATAATAAGCTTTTTGCCTATTGCCACCTATTTTATAACACCTTAGGATTACTGTACAGTTTATCTAGGCTAGTTGTAAATTGAATATCCAGGCGGTATACTTGTTAGCCGTGGCAGTTGATGTAATTATTGGACTTCAGCGTGGAGATGAGGGCAAGGGACGCTTTGTCGACATGCTTTCGAGTAGCCACGATATTGTGGCGCGATTTAATGGTGGGAATAATGCTGGACATACAGTAGTTTTACCAGATGGACGTGATTTAGCGCTACATTTAGTACCATCAGGAATTGCCCATTCTCATGCAATGAATGTAATTGGCAACGGTACACTGATTAACCCAATAAAACTTATAGAAGAAATTAATGAAATTAAATCAAAAGGAATTGATGTATCAAGAAGTAATTTAAAAATAAGTTCTGCCTCGCATTTAATACTCCCCCACCATATTTTTGATGATGAAATTCGTGAATCAGGAAATGGTGGCCAAGGCAGTACAAAATCCGGGATTGCTCAAGTTTCTTCATATAAGGCAATGCGTATTGGGGTGCGAACAGAAATTATAAAAAACGATTTAAAAAAACTAAAATCAATTGTTTACGATGGACTTGTTGCTCAACGTCCACTGCGCGATGCGGCTGGCTTAAAATCTGTCGACGAAAAATCGTTTACAGAATTATATATTAAGAATGCAAAACTTATGGTCGAGTTTGTCACTGATACTGTCTTTTATTTAAATCAAGAATTACGAAAAAACAAACCTGCACGTGTTCTTGCCGAAGGAGCACAGGCATTCCTTTTGGATATTGACCATGGGATGTATCCGTTTACTAGTTCTTCTTCTACAACAACTGGCGGTGTTGCAACTGGTTTGGGCGTACCCCCTTCATTTGTTGATAAAGTTACAGGTGTTGCAAAGGCAGTGCAATCACACGTTGGAGGCGGACCATTCGTAACTGAGATTTTTGATAAAGAGATTTTAAAACGACTACATGGGGACATAGGTACGATTGATGCTGAAAAAGGAACTACAACAGGCAGAGTCCGTCGATTAGGATATTTTGATATTCCTCAAGTTCGTCGTGCACAAATGGTCAACGGTGAAGAAGGCAAACAAGCTATGGCGCTATCGAAACTAGACTGGGTACAACGTTTTGGCGATAAGATACCTATTTGTGTAGCCTACGAAAGAAAAGGAAAACTTTTAAAAATTGCCCCTGACGCCGCCTACAAACTTGAACAAAGTAGATCAAAATATGATTACTTACCCAACTGGACTGAAGATATTAGGGCGATTCGAAAATTCGAAGATTTGCCAATAAATGCGCAAAAGTATATAAGGTTTATTGAAAACAAAACTGGCGTTAAAATAGCGATGATCGGTGTCGGACCTCAGCGAGACCAAGTGATTGTACGTTAATTTTCATAATAAGCGTGTTTTCGGGATAAAAAGTATATGCATAACGCAGTTCATGTAGTATTATTAGTATGATAAGTATGAAATTATAATTATTTTATGAAAGGAAAAATCTAAAATACGTGAAACAATTAGTTAAATATTTTAAACCTTATATTTTTTTGCTGATAATTTTGATAATTTTTGTTTGGGGAATAGCATACGTAAATCTTACCCTTCCCGACTATATGTCAAAAATTATTACCTATGGTATTGTCAAAAAAGACTTAGGAATAGTTTTGCAAAATGGTTTGACATGTGGCGGCCACCGCTCGCAATGTCATCCTTTT
>CAZHFQ010000015.1:13195-21332 GCA_964531915.1 uncultured Saccharimonas sp. (SeqCode)
GGTTTGACCATGTTACTTTTGACATTTTTCGGCGGTGTCTGTACGGTTGTGGTTGGTTTTTTGGCAGCACGAATATCTACAGGGTATGTTAGGAGGTTACGAGCAGCGGTTTTTAAAAAAGTCGAACAATTTTCATTAAATGAGTTTAATAGTTTTTCTTCGTCTTCATTGGTTACCAGAGCTACCAATGATATGCAACAAATCCAAAATGTTATGACAATGACACTTCGAATGGCTTTTATGGCACCATTTATGGGTATAGGTTCTATCATCAAGGCTCATCAGTTGGCTCCGTCAATGTCGTGGATTGTTTATTTGGCAATTGGCATTTTAGTATCTATGGTTGTAATGTTGTTTTTTGTTGTTATTCCGAAGTTTACAACTATCCAAAAGCTAGTCGATAAATTAAGTCTGCAGACACGAGAAATGCTTACAGGAGTTAGAGTTATTCGTGCCTACAATAACGACAGAAACCAACAAGATAAATTTGATTCTACTAATACAGAGTCAACAAGGTTAAATATTTTTGTAAATCGTGTTATGGCATTAATGCAACCAGTAATGATGTTGGTGATGGGTCTGGCATCAATGGCGGTAGTTTGGGTCGGTGCATATTCGATAAACTCTGGTGATTTACAGATTGGTAGCTTGTTTGCGCTGATGCAGTACATTATGCAGACTATCATGGCATTTTTAATGATATCGATGATGTTTATTTTGGTTCCGCGTGCGGCTGTATCTGGACGACGGATTAATGAGGTACTGGTCACAGAACCATCGATCGTAGATTCCCCTACTCCCACTCATTTGCCCAAAAAAATTAAAGGTCTTGTTGAATTTAAAAACGTTGATTTTGGGTATAAAGGCTCTGAACAACAGGTCTTATCAAAAATTTCATTCACGGCCAAGCCTAAACAGACAACCGCAATAATTGGTGGTACTGGAAGTGGTAAATCAACAATATTAAACTTAATCCCGAGGTTATATGACGTGTCAGGAGGGTCGATATTAATTGACGGTGTTAATGTTCGTAACATTCCACAGACCGAATTACATAGTCATATCGGATATATACCACAGAAAGCCTCGCTGTTTTCCGGTACCGTTGCCAGCAATATCTCATATGGAAAACCTGATGCGGATGAAAACGAGATCAATAGAGCCGCTAAAATAGCTCAGGCAAATGAATTTATCAAAGATTTACTAAAGGGAGTAAAAAATCCAATTTCCCAAGCAGGCAGTAATATATCAGGTGGACAAAAGCAACGATTGTCAATTGCAAGGGCTCTTGCAAAAAAACCAAAAATATATTTATTTGATGATAGCTTTTCGGCACTAGACTTTAAAACTGATGCCGCACTAAGAAAAGCATTGAGTGAAAATATTGAAGACGCCACATTAATTATTGTGGCTCAAAGAATTAGCACAATTATGCATGCTAAGAAAATTATCGTAATTGATGAAGGAAAAATTATCGATCAAGGTACGCATCACGATTTACTTAAAAAATCATCCGTATATCGTGAAATCGCGCAATCTCAACTATCAAAGCGCGAAATCCAGGAGAGTGAATAGTTATGGAAAGGAAATCACAATCACGATCAATTATGGGATTTAAAGGGGGTCCTCCTGGAGTGGGCGCAGGTAAACCTGAAAAAGCTAAGAATTTTAGGAAAACGATTATCACTATTTTAGGCTATTTAAGGCCATATTGGGGATATTTAATATTTGTTGCGATTTGTGCTGTAATTAGCACGGTTTTTGCAATTGCTAGCCCTAAAGTTCTTGGTGGTATGACTGATGAAATTATTAAAGGCATAATGAGCGGTCAGGGTATTAATTTTGATAATATTGCCGTAATTGGCTTTTGGTTGGTTGGACTCTATGTAATGAGTGCTTTGTTTAGTTATATCCAAAGTTGGGTAATGACAACAATTTCACAGAAGGTAACTTACAAATTTCGTCGTGATATCTCAGAAAAAATTGCTAAATTGCCTCTAAGATACTTTGATCAACATGAAAATGGCGATACGGTTAGTCGAGTAACAAATGATGTTGAAACAATTAGCCAAAACCTAAATCAAAGTATGACGCAGATTATTACGTCTGTAATTACAATAGTTGGGATTTTGGCGATGATGATTTCGATTAGCTGGCAAATGACATTGGTTGCTGTTTTAGTACTGCCAACTAGTCTGCTTCTTATCACTTTTATTGTAAAAAAATCACAAGGGTATTATACGAAACAACAAAAATCTCTGGGGGAAATTGACGGTCATATTGACGAGGTATTCTCGAACCACGCAATTGTAAAAACATTTAACGGTGAACAAGGGGCTATTACTAAATTTAATACTATAAATACAAAACTGTATAAAAGCGGTTGGATGTCGCAATTTTTATCCGGAATGATGTTCCCTATTATGCAATTCATTGGCAATATTGGTTATGTCGGTGTGGCGATTATGGGTGGCTGGCTATCTATAAATGGGAAAATTAGCATTGGTGACATACAGGCGTTTATCCAGTATATGAATCAATTCACACAACCTATTGCACAAACGGCAAATATTGCGAATGTTATTCAAGTTACTGCTGCAGCTGCCGAGCGAGTCTTTGATTTCTTAGATGAAAGTGAAGAAGAGATAGAATTAGATGGCCAGAAAATTAATCCCAAATCAGTTTTAGGAAAAGTTGATTTCGAGAATGTCAGTTTTGGTTATGATAAAGGCCAGCCTATTATTAAGCACTTCACCACTAGCATAAGACCAAAACAAAATATTGCGATTGTGGGTCCAACTGGTGCCGGTAAAACAACAATAGTAAATTTGTTAATGCGTTTTTACGATATTGATAGCGGCACGATTAAGATTGATGGTATTGATACTAAAACAATGAAACGTCAGGATGTTCGTAGGCTGTTTGGTATGGTACTTCAGGACACCTGGCTATTTCAAGGTACTATTTCTGAAAATATTGCTTATGGGAGGTCTGACGCATCACATAAGGAAATTATTGAGGCTGCCAAAGCTGCTCACGTTGATCATTTAATAAATACCCTGCCCGATGGCTATAATACAATAATTAGCGAAACCGCAGATAGTATATCGGCTGGTGAAAAACAATTATTGACTATTGCAAGGGCGATATTGTCAGCTTCACCAATGTTAATATTGGATGAGGCCACTAGCTCTGTTGATACAAGAACTGAGCTATTGATCCAATCAGCTATGGATAAATTAAGTCATGGTCGAACAAGTTTTGTTATTGCCCATCGTCTTTCGACTATTAAAAACGCTGACACCATACTAGTCATGCGCGATGGAAATATCGTTGAGCAAGGCTCTCATGATGATCTTATCGAAAATAATGGTTACTACGCCGAACTTTATACTAGTCAATTTAGCACCTCTTAAATGTCCATTTTACAAAAAGTTCTAATAACTTATCCTCTTTTGCGTATATTAACGTAGTATTTAACACATCAGTCTAAGGTGTTAAAAAGGTCCGTCCTTTTTTGATTTATCTATTGACTTGGTCAGTTGAGGGCGATGTATACTAGATATAGTCATGTGGGTACTGGTCAAAAGCTTTTCTACCTACAGGCTTATATGAGCCACTATAAACGTTGTCATACTCTTTTTGAGCCACTGATAAACGAAATAATTATAAGTAATTTTAGGCCGTTGTCTGACTATTATAGATGGCGAAGAAATATCAAATGAGCGGTTTTGATGTTTTTATCCGAATTACTATTAAAAACCCGTTCACTGGTTAATTATTAGAACCAGCATTTTTAATTTATTTTATTTATTGGAGGCAAAGTTATGAAAAATGTAAAAATAAACGAAAAGGTAACAGTCACATCAATTGGCTTTCGTAAAAATCTGATCGTCTATCCCCGCGTAATGGAGTTTCAGGGCAAGACTTATAATTTTGTTGATGCTGGATTACGCTGTCTAATAAGACATGGTGAAAAGATAGCAGAGATACTTACACTTACTGATGGTGATGTCAACTACCATTTGCGAAGCGATAACCGCGGCGTTAACTGGACTTTAGTTAGTATTTGCTCTTGAATTAGGTTATTCTAACAAGTTGATAGCAGTTTGCTCCCCTGCCCTTTTCCCATTCAACAGTGTCACTAACTGCCTTTCCAATCAGGCTTTTTCCAAGCGGACTGAGTGTAGAAATTCGGCCGTCACTTGGGTCGGCTTCAACACTATCGACAATTTTAAACCTGAAAAAGTGTCCATGTTTATCTATTAAATCAACCACAGATCCTATCACCACCTGAAAATGGTTGCGTTTTTTTGGTAATAATTTTGAAGTTGATAAAATTAGTTTTTTATCTTCTATTTTTGACTCTATAATGTCAATTTCTGCCAATGTTTCAATTCGATTTAATCTTTCGTCATGGCCAAGTGTCTTATCTAATTCACGCAGTGACCGTAGGACTTTTTGTTTGTCATTCTCGAGTTGAGAAATTTCCTTTTTAATATCTTTCATTCCTTTTTTGCTAAGAAGTGTTATTTTGTCTTTACTGATGGTGGTGTTCATAATTGAATCCTCCTTCTTTTACTGTTTGTAATTATATTATCGCACTTGTTACTGAAGTATTGCTTAAGAACGCAGACAATCAAATTTATAGCTATTAATCTACAATAACCCTATAATATAAGTGAAATATGAAAGATATATTGGTAATTATTCGTAGAAATTTTTTCTCACCTATCGTGATAGCTATTTTGGTGTTATCAACGATCTTACTAATATTAAACGAGCCTCGGGATGCGTGGTTTTTATCGGTAGTAATAACAATCAACACTCTTTTTGCGATAATTCAAGAAATAAGAGCAGAAAGAACTCTTAAAAAATTAGAATTCATGAGTGCGCCGAAAGCACACTTGCAACTTTCAGATGGTACAACTAAAGACATTAAATTTGATGAATTAATTCCTGAAAATGTAATCAGATTAGAACTTGGTGACGAAATACCTGCAGACGGTAAGATATTAGAAAGTTTCGGACTTGAGGCTGACGAAGCTATTTTAACCGGCGAATCTGCATCAGTTGAAAAACCGAAAGGTTCAATTGTGTATGCTGCTAGTGCAGTTGTTGCAGGGAGCGCTATTATGAAAGTTTCTTCTGTTGGGGTGAAAACAAAGGTTGGTGAAATGTCCACTACACTAAAGCGCTACAAACCCGAGCTTACCCCGCTTCAACATTCGATATCCAGGGCAATTACGTGGTTAACTTTTGGTGCGCTAGGGTTAGCTGTATTAATTTTTATTGTTTATTATTTGTCTGGGCAGGAAACAGTGCTAATATTTAAGACTATTACTTCTGCCGCAGTTGTTATTGTCCCCGAGGGGTTACTGTTGGGAAGCTCTTTTCTTTTGGCGTATGGATCATTAAAGCTTGCACAAGCAAAGGTTTTACCCCAGAAACTGGCAGCAATAGAAGCTATGGCACTACTTGATATTCTTTGTGTTGATAAAACCGGGACTCTTACGAGCGATAAAATAGTGTTTGAGAATTTCGAAGAGTTTGATAGTAATATCCCGAATATTTCTAAAATTGTCGGTATCGTCGCAAAGGAAACTAATAGTGGGAGTGTCACCGGTAAAGCTGTCATTAGTGGTTTTAAAATCCCCGAAAAATACAAAATACTCCAAACTCTTTCATTTTCATCCTCAAGAAAATTGAGCGGTGTAAAAGTTGTCTATAAAGGGGAAACATATAGTGCAGTTGTTGGGGCTCCAGAATATGTTAGCCAGCTTGCCTATTTATCAGATGACCAAAAACAGCTGATAGAAACACTTACAAACGAAGGGAAACGTGTTTTATTAGCAGCATCGTTTAAGGATACAAAAATATCTCTAAAAAATTTAAAAAACGGCTCGGGTGCAGCTATTGGATTAATTATTTTATCAAACGAACTCCGCACAGGAGTAAAAAACACAGTATCGTATTTACAAAGAAATGGAGTTAGTTTACGCGTTATCAGTGGAGATAGCCCAAATACAGTAAAATATATCGCAAGTATGGCGGGTATAATAAAAAGTAACAATATAATCACAGGGGCTGAACTATTAAAGATTAATGACAATGATTGGGATAAGGTGGTCTCTGATACTACTATTTTTGCAAGAGTTCTACCCGAGCAAAAAGAGAGGCTGATTGAAACATTTAAGCGACTCGGTAATTTTACAGGAATGGTTGGTGACGGTGTTAATGATGCATTGGCGATTAAAAAATCTAATCTTGGAATCGCAATGTATGCAGGGTCAGTTGCGACTCGACGTATCGCAGATATTGTCCTTTTGAATAATTCGTTTAATTCATTGCCATTAGGAATGAAATTGGGCAACAGGGTTATTCAGGCTATCGAAATTATTTCAACATTATTTTTCCATAAAATTATTTTTGGTCTCGTATTGATATTGACGACATTAGTATTTGGGCTAGTTTACCCATTTGAACCAAGACACATAACATTTATGAACATATTTCTTGTAACATTACCAACACTCATGTGGACACTATTTCCTCCTGTTCCCAGACATCGAATATTCCCAAATCATTTTTGGAAAAATACGCTATTTTCGGTGGCACCTATCGCAATTTTATCTGGAATAATGATTACTTCCGCTTATACGATACTGCATTTTATGCACCCCAACGATATTAGTGGTGTATCAACAACGACTGTCATAATTGCTACATTTTTTGGTGTATACCTTGTATTTTTGGTGCCGCGTATGTTTGATGTAAAAAACAGTAGAAAGACCCAACTAGCCTTAGTACTTTATGCGATAATGGTTGCTCTGGTTATTATTCCAGTTTTTGGGATAAGTTTTATTAGAGACTTCTTTAATTTTTCTACGCCTGCTAGTAAAAATACCTGGCCACTGTTAATAATGATAGTTTGTACGGCAATTCTTCAATGGATAATTGCAAGTCGTGCTGGTAAAAGAATCAGAGAAAATAATTCCTAGTTTTTAGTGTCAGTAACAATGTGTTTTTTGTTTAACGGGAGTAACACTGTAAATGTAGTTTTTACATCTGGTTTACTAACAACTGATATATCTCCGTTGTGTGATTCAACTATTTTTTTCGCTAATGCCAAACCAAGTCCATAGCCTTTATTTTTCGTGTTTGTTCTAGATGTATCAGATCTGTAAAACCTATCAAAGATATACGGTATTTTATCTGATTGAATACCGGGACCAGTGTTAGTTATTTTAAACTTAACATAGTCACTTTCTTGTTTTGAAATAACTATTTTTATATTTGATTTTTTTGGACTGAATTTTATTGCGTTATCAACTAAAACCTTAACTAAATCAAGTAATGCCATCTCGTTACCATAAACAATATATTGCCCAGAAGAACTTAAAACAACTTGTTTGTTATTATATTTTAAATTCTTTATCACGTTTTTTGTAATTTTATTGATATTTACTGCACAAAATTTTAATTTTGTATTGTCAATTCGAGATAACCCCAAAAGCATCTCGGCAAGATTAGATAATTTATTAACTTCTTCTAAATTACTAGATAATACTTGTTTTAAATCTTCTGTTGTAGCGGACTTGTCCCTAAGAACTACCTCGAGCTCAGTTTTCATGACCGCTAGTGGTGTTCTGAGTTCATGGCTAGCATCACTCGTGAACCGGGATTGTGATTCATGGACTTTTTTAATTGGTATTAAACTTCGGATTGCCAAAAAGTAACTAATAATACCTCCGCCAACAAGTACGAATAGATTAACTAATACAAGATTCGCAACTAATTTGTCTGAAACATTTAAGTCATCACTATAACGCATGATCAAGCTTAAGTTGGGATTTTCGGATCTCTTTAGTGACTCCTCAATATTTGTTTGGAAATTTGTTATGCGTGATTGTATTTCGTTTAAGGCAACCGTATAGATAGCACCACTAAAAATAATGCTTAGTGTCATTAGAATAATTAAATACGAAACGGTTAACCTTAAGGTGGCCGATCTAAAAACGTTATGTAATACCCTATTTTGCTTCAATTTTGTAGCCAAAACCTCTGATTGTATGGAGGAGATGAGTTTTGAATGGATCGTCAATCTTTTGTCTTAAGTATTTCATGTATACCTCAA